>JBJMGO010000352.1:0-14365 GCA_045807825.1 Pyrinomonadaceae bacterium
CGATCTCGACCGCACGCTCGGCAGTTACGGCATCACCTGTCATCAACATCTCCATCGCGATCTTCTCCCCGACAGCACGCGGCAAAAAGAACGTCCCGCCGCAATCCGGCGTGAGCCCGATCCGAACAAAGGCCTCACGAAAGGTAGCATCCTCCGCCGCAAAGACAATGTCGCACGCGAGAGCAAAATTCACGCCCGCACCCGCACACACACCGTTAACCGCGGCGACTATCGGGACGGGCAGTTCACGCATGGAGCGGATCACGCCGTGCAAGGCTCCGAGCGGACCCTCGAGAAAGGCCTCGATGCGGCTTTCCTTTTCCGACATCGACTGCATCCCCTTGAGATCACCACCCGAGCAGAATGCCCGCCCATTTCCAGTGAAAACCACCGCACGCGCGCCGTCGGAGCGGACCTGCTCAAACGCCGCCGTGAGGTCTCGCGTCAACTGCATCGACAACGCGTTCAGCGCATCCGGGCGGTTCATCGTCACCGTCGCAATAGAACGATCGAGATGATATTCAACTGTCTCAAATTCCATATGAGGTAATTGAGGGAGCAGCTATTTCGTGTTTGTCGTGGGCGCTCTTACGCGAATCGCGCCCGCGAGCGTGAGGACTCGTGGCAATCCTTGCAGAGGATGGAGCGGCCGGTCTTCGGCTGGAAGGGCACCGTGTCGTGCCTGCCGCAGTGGTCACAGATGATCTCAAACCGTTTTGGCGCGTCCTCGGCGAGGGCGGCCTTTTTTGCGCGGCATTTTGTACACCGCTGCGGCGCCATCATGTTGCGCTGGTAGTACAGCTCCTGGTCCTTTTCGGTAAAGAAAAATATTTCCTTGCACTGGACGCATGGGATCTCAATATCGGGCATCTAGATTACCTCCGAGCCGCTTCACTGACGGTTGATGTTGCCGATTCTACCACAAGGCTAGGAGTTTGCTATTGCGTGCGGTGCGGCTTTATATTCGAGTGCAATATGCCAGAACAAGTTCAATGGTATCGGTGGGACGAAATGCCCCTCGAGAATGTCACCGAGCAGCTCGACCGCCGCATCATCACTGGTGACCGGATGATGCTCACGCACGTCTATCTAAAAAAAGGCTGCGTCGTGCCGCAGCACTCGCACGACAACGAACAGCTAACCTACATACTCGACGGTGCACTAAAATTTTGGATCGGCGAGAATGGCGAAGAGGAGCTCACCGTCCGCGCCGGCGAGGTGCTCGTCATACCTTCTAACGTCAAACACAAAGCCGAGGCTCTCGAAGACACCCTCGATGTCGACGTCTTTTGCCCGCCCCGCGAAGACTGGCTGAATAAGACCGACGATTACCTCAGAAAGTAAATGGACCTTGGGCTCAAAGGAAAAGTCGCCC
Organism: Pyrinomonadaceae bacterium; assembly: GCA_045807825.1. Taxonomy (GTDB): domain Bacteria; phylum Acidobacteriota; class Blastocatellia; order Pyrinomonadales; family Pyrinomonadaceae; genus OLB17. The sequence goes on from JBJMGO010000352.1 coordinate 1,376, forward strand.
TCGTCGCCGCGTCCAGTCAGGGTCTCGGCTTCGCCGTCGCACACGAGCTTGCGGCCGAAGGCGCGTCCCTCATAATCTGCTCCCGCAGTCAGGACTCGATCGACCGCGCGGCTGAAACCATTCGTGCCGAAACCGGTGCTGACGTGCTCGCTATCGCCGCCGACGTCTCCGTCAGCTCGGACATCGAGCGATTGGTGAATTCCGGCGTTGAGCATTTTGGCCGCATCGATATTCTCTTCACAAACTCTGGCGGACCGCCAGCCGGCCCGTTTGAATCCACCACTGCCGAAACCTGGGACGCCGCGACCCGCATCGTCCTCAACAGCGTCGTCGACCTCTGCCGCCTCGTTCTCCCAGGCATGAAAGAACGCCGCTGGGGCCGCATCTTGAATCTGACATCGATCGCTGCCAAACAGCCCGTCGACAACCTGATGCTCTCCAACAGTCTGCGGGCGGCTGTCACAGGATTTGCGAGAACGCTCGCAAACGAGGTCGCCCCCTTCGGCATCACGGTCAACAACATCCTGCCCGGCTATACCCGAACGGAGCGGCTCGACGAGCTGATCGAATTTCTTTCTGAAAAGGAAGCTCTATCTGAGGACCAAATTCGCGGACGCTGGGAATCCGAGATCCCAATGCGCCGCCTGGGCGAGCCAAAAGAATTCGCCGCTCTCGCCGCATTCCTCCTCTCCGAGCGTGCAAGCTACATCACCGGCAGCTCCATCGCAGTCGACGGCGGCTGGATAAGATCATTGATATAGGTGAATACCTCAGCTATTCGTTCTCCGTTATGCGTTTTCCGTTATTTCGGAGCTGAGGAGAGCGTCGCCACGTGTAACTTGACGGTTCGTCCAAGAGTCTCAAGGTTGTATCCACCTTCCAGACACGACACCACGCGTCCGCCACAGACCTCATTCGCCCACTGCATTACCGTCTTGGTCATCGAGACGAAGTCTTGCTCCTCGAGCTTTAACTGCCCAAGCGGGTCAGTGAGATGTGCGTCAAATCCGGCGGATATCATGATCAGATCGGGCTTGACCTCTCGGGATATATCACCGATCGCCGCTTCAAACATTCTCCGTTGCTCGGTGGCCTCTGTCTCCGCTCGCACGGGTATATTCAGCGTTGTTCCAAGCCCTTTTCCATGTCCGGTCTCACCGCGGCTGCCCGTGCCCGGATACCACGGATACTGATGCATCGAGAAGAAATACACCGTCGGATCTACGTAAAAAATGCCCTGAGTACCATTGCCGTGATGCACGTCCCAATCGACGATCGCCACTCGCTCGATGTCCTTGTAGCGATTCTGCGCATACCGTGCTGCGATGGCGACATTGTTAAAAAGACAGAATCCCATTGCATGCTCGCTCGTCGCATGGTGCCCCGGCGGGCGAACCGCAACGAAGGCATTCCTCGCCTCGCCCTGCATCACCGCATCCACTCCGGCGATCGCTCCACCAGCGGCAAAAAGCCCCGCCTCGAATGACTGCATCGACACCACAGTATCCGCATCGAGCCGGTCGTCGCCTCGCTCAAAAGCGTCTTCTACCGTTTTGTAATGCTGCGGCGAATGGGCGGCTTGAATGCTGCCTTTCGAAGCCTTCTCCGGCGTTATCTCAACGAGCGATTTCCAAAGTTCGCCGTCCTCCTGCAAAGCCTCCATCACGCGTGTGTACCGCAGCGGCGTCTCCGGATGACCCGGCCCGGTGTCATGTTTTGCATAGATCGGATGGTGGACGATTGCGGTCTTGTGCATGGTCAGCTCAAGGTTAGCACAGGCAAAAGCCGTGTTATATTTGCTCTTTTGCCACGCATCCGAATGTCATCCGTCACCCGAATACGCGCCATCGATTCGCACACCGCGGGCGAACCGACGCGTCTCATCGTAGATGGATTCCCCGATCTCGGAGCGGGCACGATGACCGATCGGCTGAATGTTCTTCGTGAGAATTACGATCATCTACGCACCGCCACCGTCTGCGAACCCCGAGGCCACGACGCCATAGTCGGAGCTCTGCTTTGCGAGCCCGCAGATGCGGCTAACACCTGCGGGGTCATCTTCTTTAACAACGTCGGCTATCTCGGCATGTGCGGCCACGGCACCATCGGTCTAATTCGAACACTCGAACACATTGGCCGAATCACGCCCGGCGTTCACAAGATCGAGACTCCCGCCGGCGTGGTCGAGGCAAAGCTCGACGACGACGGCTCCGTCTCAATTACAAATGTTCCAAGCTACCGTTACCGCAAGAATGTCGAGGTTAACGTCCCCGGCATTGGCAGCGTCACCGGCGATATCGCCTACGGCGGCAACTGGTTCTTTCTCATTGAAGATGACTCGCAAATCGAATTCTCGAAGCTGCAACATCTCATCGACCGCACCGCAGCCATACGCGCCGCACTTCAAAAAAAAGGCATAACGGGAGCCGGCGGTGCCGAGATCGATCACATCGAGCTTTTTGGCCAGTCCGAGATCGCCGACAGCCGCAACTTTGTGCTCTGCCCGGGTCTTGAATACGACCGTTCGCCCTGCGGTACCGGCACAAGCGCAAAGCTCGCGAGCCTTTACGCGGACGGCAAGCTCGCCGCCGGTCAAATGTGGCGCCAAGAGAGCATTATCGGCAGCGTTTTTGAGGGGAGTGTGAAGGTCGTTGGCGACAAGATCATCCCCACGATCAAAGGCACAGCCTTTGTGACCGCAGAGCTCGAACTCGTCTTCGATGCCGCCGATTCATTCCGCGGAGGGATCGCCGCGTGAGCACATACGACATCGCGATTGTCGGTGCAGGAATAGTTGGTGCCGCTTGCGCGGCAGCGTTAGCCGCCGAGGGAATGAGCGTAGCCATCATCGACTGCGACGCTCCCGCAAGCGGCACCACCGCCGCCGGCATGGGCCACATAGTCGTCATGGACGACACCGAAGCTCAGCTAGCGCTTACCTCCTACTCACGCCAACTCTGGAGCGAGCTCGCACCTCAACTCCCGGCCGCCTGTGAGTACCAACGGTGCGGTACGGTCTGGGTCGCCGCCGATGATGACGAAATGGAAGAAGCTCGCCGCAAGCACGCCATTCTCAGTGATCGAGGCATCACTTGCGAGATGCTCGACGAAAAGTCAATTCGAGAGGCCGAGCCGAATCTCGGCGAAAACATTGCCGGCGGGCTCATGGTTTCGGATGACGCAGTTGTATACCAACTCGCTGCGACAAAATACCTCATCGATACAGCAGTAACACACGGGGCAACAGCGCGTTTCGGTTCTGCGGTTACATCTCTGGCCGGCGGCTGCATCACGCTCCAAAACGGCGACACTATCACCGCCGCGAGCATTATCAACGCCGTGGGAGCACGCGCTCACGAGCTCACGCCTGGCCTCGAGATCGTGCCGAAGAAAGGCCACCTGGTGATCACCGATCGTTACTCTGACATTGTCCGCCACCAGGTCCTCGAGCTCGGCTATGCAAAGTCTGCCCATGGATCACAGACCGATTCGGTAGCGTTCAACGTGCAGCCGCGACCCACGGGACAAGTACTCATCGGCTCATCGCGACAGCTTGGCAAGAACGACCGCGCCATCGACCGCGATATTCTTCGTAGGATGATCCTGCGAGCTATCAAATACATGCCAAGCCTCACTAAGCTCAACGCTATCCGCGCCTGGACGGGTATTCGCCCGGCAACGCGCGATAATTTGCCGTACATTGGCGAGATACCGGGCCTGAAAAATGTCTTCGCCGCCGCCGGTCACGAGGGCCTCGGCATCACGACATCACTCGCAACTGCCGCAATTCTGCGCGACCTGATCCTCCGCCGCGAAACGGCCATTCCTCATCAACCCTATTCACCCGCGAGGACCATCGCGTGATCCAGATCACCGTCGACGGCGTGCCCGTAAAAGTCGAGCAAGGCACATCCGTCGCCGCCGCATTGCTGAATCGCGGTATCGAGAGCTTCAGAACATCAGTCGCGGGCGAGTCGCGACAGCCGCTGTGCGGCATGGGCATCTGTTTCGAATGCCGCGTCACGATCGATGGCGAGTCGCACCAGCGAAGCTGCATGGTTGCCGCACGGGACGGTATGCAGGTGACCACAGTTGATTAATCACAACTTTGACATAGTGATCGTCGGAGCTGGCCCCGCGGGTCTCGCCGCCGCCGCGGCCGCCTCCGCGTCCGAATCATCCATCGCCGTCGTCGATGAAAACCCTGATGTCGGCGGTCAGATCTGGCGAGCGTCGATCAGCACTCGTTCACCGGCAGCGAGCGAGCTCATGTCGCGAGTCGATGATCGCGTCAAATTCTTCAACAGTACTCAAGTGTTCGACGCTGTCGAGTCGACACTCGTTTGCGAGCGAGAGCGAGAGCGTCTTGAGCTCGGCTTCTCAAGACTGATCATCGCCACGGGCGCTCGAGAGCTATTTCTCCCCTTTCCCGGCTGGACGCTGCCCGGCATCTTTGGCGCGGGGGGTCTGCAGGCACTTGTGAAAAGCGGCTTTGACGTCGCCGGTAAAAGGATCTTGATCGCCGGCACGGGACCGCTGCTTCTTGCGGTCGCCGAGTATCTCAAAACCAAAGGTGCAAAGATCGTTGCTATCATCGAGCAAGCTCGCGCAAGCAGTATCCGTAAATTCGCCCGTTCGCTCTGGCAATCACCCGACAAGCTCACGCAAGCGGCCGCTCTGAGGGCACGGCTTTTGGGTATTCCGTACAAGACTGACTCCTTCATCTCAGGCATCGTCGACGGCGAAGGCGAGAAGATCGTCCAGATCGGCTCACGCGAATACCGCTGCGATCTCATCGCTTGCGGGTTCCATCTGGTGCCAAATCTTGAGTTGCCGTCCCTACTCGGATGCGAGATCGCCGATGGTGTTGTTGTGGTTGATAAGCTCCAGCATACTTCAGTCGCAACCATCTTCTGTGCCGGAGAGAGCACCGGCATCGGCGGTGTCGACAAGTCTTTGATCGAAGGCGAGATCGCAGGACTCGCGGCAGTGAGCCGCAACGATGAGGCTCAAAAGCTCCTCGCAAAATGGAAGGCCGCTCGGGCTTTTGCCGATCGCCTGAACGCCGCATTCCGGCTCCGCAGCGAGCTAAAAAGTCTCGCCACTGACGACACCATCCTCTGCCGATGTGAGGATGTCACGATGGGCGCCGTTAGCGAATTCTCATCATTTCGCGAAGCAAAGCTTCAAACCCGCTGCGGTATGGGTCCGTGCCAGGGCCGCGTCTGCGGTGCGGCGGGACGCTTCATTCTTGATTGGGAGCTTGACACTGCACGTCCGCCGATCTATCCCGTAAGATTAGAGAATCTATGATCAACTGGACCGGCGTCATGCCCGCGATCACCACCTGCTTCGACGAGCGGCTGGAGATAGATCACGAATTCACTGCTAAGCACGTGACATGGCTCGTCGACAACGGTTGCACCGGCATCGTGACGAACGGCAGTCTTGGCGAGGGCGGCGCTCTTTCGCTCGAAGAAAAACGCGCCCTCTGGCGGACGTGCGTCGATGCCGTTGCAAGTCGCGTCCCGATCATCGCCGCCATCGCCTCGATCACGACAGACGACGCCTGTGTGCAAGCTCGTGCCGCCCGCGATGCAGGCTGCCAAGGCCTGATGGTTCTGCCTCCATATATCTATCGCGGCGACGGCCGCGAGATGCGTGCCCACGTCGAGGCGGTCTGCGGCGCTACCGAGCTCTCGTGCATGCTCTACAATAATCCGATCGCCTACGGCACTGACTTTTTGCCTGAGCAGGTCGCCGAATTTGCAGAAGCGATCCCGAACCTCGATGCAGTAAAAGAGTCGAGCACAGATGTTCGCCGCGTCACCGCGATCAGGTCCCTGATCGGCGATCGCCTCGCAATATTCGTCGGCGTAGACGACGCCATCGTCGAGGGCGTCGCGGCCGGTGCCGTCGGCTGGATCGCGGGCCTAGTCAATGCGATGCCAAAGGAGTCAGTCCGTCTTTTCAACTATGCCTTGAATGGTGACGACAGATGCGATGAACTCTACTCGTGGTTTCTGCCGCTGCTGCGACTAGATACTGTTCCAAAATTCGTCCAGCTCATCAAGCTCGTCCAGGAACGCGTCAGCTGGGGCAACCAACGAGTACGTCCGCCGCGTCTCCCGCTTGCAGGTGCAGAGCTCGACGAGACGCTCGAGATCATCGATACCGCACTTAAGAACAGACCATGAATACCGACATCACGGGCCGCTCCTGGATCGGCCAACAACGAGGCGAACTCACCGATGACACCTTTCACGCCTACTCGCCGGGGACAGGCGAGGCAGTCGATCCGCCATTCCATTCAGCGACGATGGATGAGCTCGACCGAGCCGCAAAGCTTGCCGACGAAGCTCGTCTCCCGCTCGGCAACACCACCGGACGTGAACGTGCTCCCTTCCTCCGGACGATCGCCGACAACATTGAGGCTCTTGGCGACACATTGCTGGAGCGCGCATCACTAGAGACTGGCCTTCCCACCGACCGCTTTGCAGGTGAAAGGACACGCACGTGCAACCAACTCAGGATGTTCGCGGATCTCCTGAAAGAAGGTTCCTGGGTTGACGCCCGCACCGACCACGCGATCCCTGACCGCAAGCCTGTGCCAAAGCCCGACGTCCGCTCAATGCTGCGTTCGCTCGGGCCGGTGGCCGTTTTTTGCGCGAGCAACTTCCCACTTGCATACTCCGTCGCCGGCGGCGATACGGCGTCTGCCTTTGCCGCGGGCTGTCCCGTTGTCGTAAATGCACACCCAGCTCACGCCGGGACCGCAGAGCTGGTCGCAAACGCCGTTGCCGCCGCGGTCAAGGTGCACAACTTGCCGGAGGGAACATTCAGCCTCATCTTCTCGAGCGGCTACGAGCTTGGCCAGGCGCTCGTAAAACATTCGGCGATCAGAGCCGTCGGCTTTACCGGCTCGCGTGCCGGCGGCCGAGCGATCATGGATATTGCGGCGGCACGGGCCGAGCCAATTCCCGTGTATACCGAGATGAGCTCCGTGAATCCGACATTCATCCTCCCAAGTGCCATCCGTGAACGCGGGCCACAGATCGTCGCGGGCCTCCATGCCTCCGTCACCGGAGGTGCCGGTCAGTTTTGCACAAAGCCTGGCCTCGTCTTTGTGCCAAGTAATGCAGATAAATTCAAGAGTGACTTTCACGAGCTGATCTCATCGACAGCACCGTCGCCGCTCCTCACGGGCGGCATCCGAGAGAGCTATCAAAAAGGCAGCCTCGCACGCGCCGAATACGGCAGCGGCCTCGAGGCCGAGGGTTCGGATGAGCTAAATGGCTTTGCCGTGAGGGCCTCAGTTTTTGAAACTACGGCTGATCGTTTTCTCGAGGACCGAGATCTTGAGCAAGAGGTTTTTGGCCCGACAACACTGCTCATCACGGCTGACTCCCACGACAAGCTTCTCGACATCGCACGCTCTCTAGAGGGACAACTCACCGCCTCCATTCACGGCACTGAGGATGATCTTCGCGAATACGCCGACCTGATCCAGATCCTGGAGACAAAAGCCGGACGGTTGATATTCAACGGCTTCTCCACCGGAGTCGAGGTCTGCCCGTCGATGGTCCACGGCGGCCCGTATCCGGCGACATCGGACTCGCGCTCGACGGCCGTCGGTTCACGGGCGATCACCCGTTGGGCGCGCCTCGTCTGTTACCAAAATTTTCCCGACGCCGCCTTGCCCGACGAGCTGCAGGAGTCAAATCCCCTCGGCATCTGGCGAATGGTGGACGGTGAGTTTAAGAGTCATAGCTGAAAGCTAATGTACCCCCGCGCCAGAGTGCTATCGGTCTTATAGCTCCTACAGGATCTATTCATTTCGCAGATCATTTCGCAAAAACTCTGCCAAAATCCGCAAATGCCTTAAACTCCAACGCATTGCCGCTCAGGTCCATAAAGAACATGGTAGCCTGCTCACCGACCTCGTCTTTGAATCGCACCTTTGGCTCGATCACGAATTTCACGCCCTTTTCCCTCAGCCGATCAGCTAGGGAATGCCACTCCTCCATCGGCAACACGATTCCAAAGTGCGGCACCGGCACATCGTCCGTATCTACATTGTTGCTCGCTGCCACGCCCGCACCGTCGGCAAGATGCGCGACGATCTGGTGCCCATACAAGTTAAAATCTACCCAACGCTCTGAGCTGCGGCCCTCCTCGCACCCAAGCACACCGCCATAAAATTCTCGAGCGGCAGTCAGGTCGTGAACAGGAAAAGCAAGGTGAAATAAGTTCTTCATATCAGTCCTAAATTATCTCTTGTCGCCGGCGCACCGCCAATATCCCGAGCACGGCGGTATACAAGACCAGACAAACTGCCGCCGCCAAGGACACCCGCTGCCCGGCACGCTCAGCGTCGGTCTTAGCAAGTTCTACAACTATCCGATGATCGCCCGCCGGGATGTCGACACTCAATAGTCCGTCCGGCTCCGTCGGCCGCACATCGAGCAGGTCACCCGTGTCCGCGTCGCGCGCTCGCCAGCCGGGAAAATAAAACTGCAAGACGCTTAGGGACGATGGAGCCGCAGCGGACGTATGCATCGAGATCACCCTCGGCCTCCAGGTCGTCACCTCCACACTTCCGGCACCGGAGGTGAACGCCGCTCTCGACACCCTCGGATCACGTGCTCCGGTACGTGCGATGAGCGACTCATATTCTTGCTCGATCTTGTCCGACCATTCGTCCTCATTCACCGATGCGTTCCAGTCGATCGCGTTCATCGTCTGGCTCCACCGAGGTCTGTACTCGGCTTGGTCTCGGCGGTCGCGAATGACCTTCTGCTTAAACGCGATATCCGCAGCACTAACGGGCTCGGCGTAGTGCGAAAAGCCCCATGCAGCAAATGCCAGCCATAAAAACAAACAAAATAGAACCGAGCCGGAGACGCACGAAAACTCGCCTAAACCTGCACTTCTGATCCTCGGGATCGCAAAAACCACCAACGCCGTCACCGCAACCGAGACGACAACGCCAAACCGGAATGGGAACTGCACCTTTTGCAGCGTCGGCAACAGATACCAAACTGGCCGGCTGATGTCCGACATCATCAGCACCGCAACTGCGCCGATCACTAGCCAACAGACACTGATCCTTTTTGCAGTATCGTTATCAGCCTTTCGGGCGAGCAGGAAAGCCGCCACCATCAAAACGATCAGATCTGCGAATACAAAGAACAGCCGATAGAACGGCCGCAGATCTACATCACGTTCAAAGTAAAAGCCTGACAGCAGCAGCCAGTTGGTATACGAAAAATGCCCGAGCATCATCCTGTCAACAAAGACATACGGCTGCATGGTCATCGCAGGGTAAAGGTAGATCGCGGCGAGTCCGACACCCAGGCCCATCGCCATTCCCGTGAATAGGACACTCCGCAGCCTTCGCCCCTTCTCCGCCGCAAACCATGCGTAAACCAACGGTACTAGCGAGAATATCAGCGTCGTCGGCAGATGCGTGCCGACGAGCAGGCCGTATGAAACCCCGACTCCGGCAAACGCCCATCGGCCGCCGCGTGAGAGTCGATGGACGAATAGCAGGATCAGCGGTATCCAGACGAAAGACCACAGTTCCGCAAACGCACTTCGCGTGTACAGATCGATCACAAGATGATAGGGCGTCACCATAAACGCCACGCCACCGATCACCGCTGATAGATCATCCGCAAATTCCCTGCACCACAACCACGCGAATATCCCCGAAAGAATTACGGACACCGCCGCAGAGATCCCAAGCTGGTGAATGCCGTTCACATCGCCCGGCATCAGTGGGCGCAGCAGACTTGTGAAAAAATACGGCACCGGCGGATAGAAAAAGAACGCGGGGCTGCCGAGACCGTCATTCAAGTTCATCAGCCAACGCGGATACAGATCACCCGCCCAAAACTGTTCGGCAAATGCCGTGTACCAGACGACGTGTGTCGCCCCGTCGTCACTCTGCAGCGAGATCCCGTAAACGATCAGCGGCAGCGTAACAAAGCATCCCACCGCGACGATCACCACGAGCTGTTGCCAAACTTTCACGTGAGTCAAATCTAGTTGGAGCTGTCGTCAGGAGAATCGTCGCCGCTGTCGTCGCTATCGTCATCATCCTCGTCTGTGTCTCCCGGATGACGACGCTTGTAGATCTCGTAGTTGTTAAGACCGTCAACGTGACGGAAGTACGGCTTCAACTCCTCAATCATGGCTTTGCGATCGTCGATCGTCTGGTCCACCTCGAGCTGAGTGTCATTCTTGACGATCACCCACTCAATATTTCTCTCGAGCACCATGTCACGGATTTGAAAGCGGTCGTAAGGATTGTACGAGTAGTCGAATGTGAGTATCGGAAACTGCGGCACTCGTCCGGTAGTGTAGTAAAACAGGTCCTCGCCTGGCATCATCAAAATGCCGTCGTCGCGGGGAATGTTGTCGTTCGTGTAGTTGACGAGCTCCTCAAAGTCCGGCAAAAAATCGCCGCGCATCGCCATTCCGCTCAATTGCGGCAACTTAGAATGCTGCAGCTCGCCATCCTCTAGCTCTACGTAATCGAGACGCTCATTCGAGTACACGTAAAACGATCCCGCGACGATCAGCGAAGCGGAGATCAGCACCGCGAATGTCACAAGGACCTTCGTCCGGCTCGGCTCCTCAGGATCGTTCAACTGCCGGAGCACGATCGCGATCAGGATGATCAGCAGCGGCCAAATGCCATACGTCGAGCCCCACAACTGCTGCGACATAAATACGCCGTTCGCAGAACATACGATCACAAAAGGGAGTGCCGCCGCTACGCCCTTCAGCCGACGCACGATCACGTACGTCAATGCGACAGATGCAACAAAGATGAAGGGCCAAAAGCCCATCAACCTTTCCGCACGCTCTGAGGCATCGAAGTCCGTGGCGAGATAGATCACAGGCCAGGCGAATGGAGCGGCCATCAGGATGAGCCAGATGATGCTCTTCCAGACGCGGCCGCTCTTGGTACGGAGCAGCAAAAACGCGCCAAGCAAAAAGATCACGACCCAGAATGCCACCATCCAGTCCTGGTACATCTGCAGCATGTCCGTGATCGCCGGAGCACGCCTCGACTGTGCAAAGGTGATCGTCCAATACCAATAGGCGTCAAAGCCAACCGTTCGCTGGATGATCATGTACGCCGCACCGAGGCCAAGAACGATGCCTGCCAGGATCAACAGCGAAGGACGCACCGACCGCCTCTTTATGAGGTTAATGACTATAGATCCGACGAGCCAGATTCCGGTGCTCGCCAAGAACGCGAGACCGATATTCTGCTTGATAAACAGCGGGACGACCATCAGCACGCCTAGCAGGAATGTCGGTATCGAGGGCCAACGACGCTTCTCCAGCCACAACGCGAAAAAGATGCACAACAGCAGGACGAAGGCTGCGTCCGGATCATAGAACGGGTGTGGAAAAATGCAGTAGATCCCCAGCACCACCAGCGGCAGCGATAGCAAAAAGGCCATCAGCCGACGCCATGGAACGCCCGCTTCGAAAATAAGCAGCAAAATTCGCCATGTGACGACGGTCGCCAGCCCGCCGACGATACACGCATACGCAATGTGGTGCCAGTAGATGTTGCCCGTGAGCCTGATCAGCTCGGCCTGGATCAGGAACGTCAGCGGCGCGTACGGGAATGGGAAATCCAGATACGGCACCTGCCCCTCGGCCATTCGCATCGCGTTCTCAAGGATGCCCGAGACGTCATATAGAACTGTGAGCCGCGAGTTTTGGAGCCACACGACGGCGGCCGTGCCGCAAAAAAGTGCGAGCCCTGCGGCGATATCCGCGAGCACAAAAGGCCATCTTCTTTTTGCTGCCTCCTCGGCCATCAAACCTTTAAAAAGATCCGCTTGCGATACATCAGCCACATCACGACGAGCCAGACCAGCACAACCGCCACAGCAAACATAAGCGAGGCGTTCACGGGCTCACCGTACGGCAGAAACCATGCGCCAAATATTCGCTCCTGCAGCGCCTGCGTCTCGTCGTTCGCCGCCGCCACCTCGGCAACATTGAGAGCCATCCCAACGAGACTCGAACCGACGTAAAGAGCGATCGCATTCGTTCCAAAAATGACGAATGGCATCGCCCATTTTTTGTAGCCCTTCAGGTCTACTAACCAGTGGATAGTCGCGACGAATGCCGCCGCCAATCCGCCAGTGTACAGTACATACGAGCTCGTCCACAGGGTCTTGTTGAGCGGGAATGACAGGCTCCAAAGCCACCCGAGCGCGAAGAGAGCCGCCCCCCCGCCAAGCATCCACAGGACCTTCTTGTTCTCCGCCGTCTCCGATCGGAGCCATTGCCTCGCAAGCAATCCGAGAACCGTTGTTCCGATCGCCGGCAGCGTCGACTGCAGTCCCTCGGGGTCCACCACTTGCGATTGGTTCCATATGTGATTGAGACCGAGAACGGTCCGATCGACGTAACCCGCCAGATCGCAGGCCGCGTCGACCGCGTCCGCCGGAGTGCAACCCGGTGGTGCGACCAATGCCAACAAGGCCCAGTACCCGAGCAGCAAAACCGTGAAGATGACAACCTGCGTTCGCCAGCGCGTCCACAAAAAAATAAGTGCAGCGACCGCATAACAGATCGCTATCCGCTGCAGGACACCCATGATCCGCACGTGCGACGGCTCGAACCACAGCCCGGTCCAAATGTTGTATATCGGAAAAATGTTGAGCAGCAGTCCGAGCCCAAAGAGCAGGATGGTGCGGCGGGCGATCTTAGCGTAGACCGCCGCTCCGGCGTCCTCGGTCTGATACTTGCCAAACGCGAACGCGATCGAAACACCGACGATAAACAGAAAGAACGGGAATATCCAATCCGCCGGTGTCGCACCGTTCCATTCGGCGTGCAGCAGCGGCGGATAGACGGCGTCCCACGTACCGGGTTCGTTCACGATAATCATCGCCGCGATCGTGATGCCCCGAAACACGTCCAGCGAAACGAGTCTTGAGTCACTCAGCTCCG
>JBJMGO010000353.1:0-2656 GCA_045807825.1 Pyrinomonadaceae bacterium
ACTACTAAATTCCCATCAGAATGCGATAGTATTGAGCGAGTGCGAGATTTACCTTTGGGCTGTTGCCCGCGGTCCGCTTAGCGTCGTTGATCTGATCCATCGCCCAGTCAAAAAGTCCTACGATCGAAAGCTCGTCGGCCTTTGCAACAAGGTCCATCTCCCGCTGGCCGGCGGTCTCAGCCGCGACAGTGACGGTGCGAAGATTGGCAACGGCTTTTGCGACCGCCGCATTCGGGGCCGCTGTGGTCTGACACTGTCCCGCGGCCCTCATCGCGGCGATCCGCTGGGCGGCAAGATAGCCGTACCAGTTTGAACCGTAGCGATAGATCGTGCCGTCGTAAAGTGCACATGCCTCGGCTGTTTTTCCTGTTCGCTCGGAATCACGAGCTGCCCAGTATCCCGCTTTGCCCCGGTTGCTCGTGTCTTTGTCGGCGTAGCGGGCGAGGTGGTCGATGAACATCTGCGATGAGACGCCGAAGTTCTTTGCGTCGTGCTGCATCCACGCCGCTTCGAACTGTGCCGGAGCGACCGCGATGTCATTCGGATAGGCTGCGACCGCGGTGGTGAAGAAGTACGACGCATCGACATTATCCTTCGCGTCCTTTGCCGCTTGGCCGGCCTCGATCAGGGTCTTTGCGACGAGGGGAACATTCGTCACACGTTGCCGCATTTCGTCTGCGGTAGTTTTTGCCTGCTGCCACTGTTTTGCGCGTGCATAGCCGAGGACGAGTTGGCGATAGGCGTCGCCAAACTCTTTCGATAAACCCCCGAAAAGGGCTAACTGGTTCCGAGCATCGGCGAACCTACCTGACTGCGAAAGAGCGGTCACGTAGCGAAGGCGCGCAGCTGCATCGAAGGGCCCGCTCCTATCTCCGGCCTCAGTGTCGTAGGCCTTTGAGGCTTCAGCATAATGCCCTGAACGGAAAAGCGTGTTTGCCCATAGGATCTGGTCACGGTCGTTCTGGGGGTCTGTAGACCGCCCCAACTGGACCAGACGTGCTTTCGCCTCTAAGCCCGCGGGAGTATCGGGCCCGCTAAGATACGTTTGTCGATAGAAGGTGTCGGCAAGGGTTGACGACTGCTGAGCATCGTATACCTTTGCGATGATCAACATCGCCTCCGGATCGGTCGCTTGATATTCAGCGAGAATCGGCGGAACCTCGGTAAGTCGTGCTGTCGCTAATCCAGCTCTCGCCCAAATGAACTTTGCGTCCTTTGCTCGAATCGACTGCGGATAGTCGTTGATCAGACTCTGCGCAGCTTTCATCGCCTCGGCGTTATTGCCGGCCTTCTCCAACGCTCGTGCACGCAGCCAAAGAGCCTCGTCAGCGACCCTGGTTTTTGTGCGAAAGACATCCGTGTCGAGCAATGCCGCCGCACCCGCGAAATCGCCGGCGTCAAACCTGATCCTTCCGTGCACGAGGCGGGCGAGAGCACCGGTGCGCTTGCCGGCGAAGCGGCGCTCGAGGTCGGCGACAACATTTTCAGGCGGAAGCTGGCCGTCGCGCGTCAAACTCCTTAAGTTCTCGAGCGCCTGTTCCTCGGTCTGCCCGGAGCAGGCGGCCGTAAACACGGTCAAAAAGAGCAAAATGGCGACGAGGAGATCTAAAGGTTTTTGGGGCATTTTGGGTGACCTGCAGTCAAAAACATTCTGTCCGGCGGAGAGCCTTACGAGGTAAGAGAAAACGTTATATCATAGCAAATCGTCCAATGGCCGCGACCCTTCATTTATGCCCAACAAGATCTCCGTCCTTTTTGCGCTGATACTCGCCTTTGCGGCGTCCTCGCTCGCGCAGATTCCGACCGCAACTCCCAAACCGGCAGAGGAGGACGTCGTCAAGATCTCGACCGAGCTGGTTCAGGTGGACGTAACGGTCACAGACCAAAACGGCCATGTCATCAAAGATCTCAAGCCGTCGGATTTTGAGATCTACCAGAACGGTAAGAAGCAGCCGATAAGCAACTTTTCATTCATCTCGAATGTGTCTGCCACCGCCGCAAAAGACGCTACGATCAAACCGGCTGCCGGCACGGATCCCAAGAAGCAAGCCAACATGGTCCCGCCGCCGCAGATCAGAGCGGCGAACGTCCGCCGCACGATCGCGCTCGTCGTTGACGACCTGAATCTCTCATGGATAAGCATGGTCGCAGTGCAGGATGCGTTAAAGAGGTTTGTCGATCGCGATATGCAGCCGGGCGACCTGGTCGCGATCATTCGGACCGGAGCCGGTATTGGTGCTCTGCAGCAGTTTACGAATGACAAGCGTCAGCTATACGCGGCGATAGACCGGGTCAAATTCGGCGGTGTCGGCACCGGTCATATCGCCGCGTTTGCGCCAATGGAGAGCAAGCCTGATGTGCCGAGCGGAATGGACAATACGGACGCTCTCAACAAGTCGGTTGATGAATTTAAGAATAGTGTGATGGCGACCGGAGCACTCGGGGCTCTGGGATTCGTGATCCGCGGAATGGCGGACCTGCCGGGGCGAAAGTCGATCATGATGTTCTCGGACGGTTTTGAGCTTTATCCCACGGATCAGAACGGCGACCGCGAATCGACCCGGGTCTACGACGCGATCAGGAGCATCGTTGACGGAGCGAACCGCGCGTCGGTCGTGATCTACACATTCGACCCACGCGGTCTCGTCACGACAAA
>JBJMGO010000354.1:0-13128 GCA_045807825.1 Pyrinomonadaceae bacterium
GCGCTGCTTGAAAAGAGCCTCGGCCTGTCCAACAGCCCCGGCAACGGCTGCCGGATCGGCTTTTATGGATGCGCTCGAGGCGTCTTCAGCAGAGTCGCATCCCATCTGTACGTACAATGTAATTACAATTGTAAGAAAAATGTAAACTGTCGAGACGCGCATGAGATAAATGCCGGATATCGTGCTAAGATGCTCGTAATTACAAGGATTTCGTACCCAAAATAACACACACCGTGAGCAAAACAAACGGTCAGGCAGCCGCATTTTTCGATCTTGAGGGGACTCTCGTGAGCACAAACCTCGTGCACACGCTCGCTTTCTATGCCAAGCGGCAGCAGGGGCTCTGGCAGACGGCAAAGAAAACAGTGGGAACGGTAGCCAAACTGCCGTTCTTCGGTGTTGCAGATCTTTACTCTCGCAACGTATTCAACCAGGTATTTTTTAAGAGCTACGAGGGCTTTTCTCAGGACCGGCTGCGTTACTTTTCTGACGAGCTTTTTGAGGAGGTCCTAAAGCCCGCTATCTATCCCGGCGCGCCGGATCTGATCGCAAAGGGCAAAAAGAACGGGCAGCGGCAGGTCGTGATCACTGGGGCTCTGGATTTTACGATCACGCGGCTGATGGACCACCTCGGGATCGATGAGTTTCGCGCGAACTGCATGGAGTTCGTCAACGGCTACTCGACAGGCCGGATAATCCCGCCAGTGATGGCCTCGGCGACAAAGGCGCAGTGGATACGCGAATAC
Organism: Pyrinomonadaceae bacterium; assembly: GCA_045807825.1. Taxonomy (GTDB): domain Bacteria; phylum Acidobacteriota; class Blastocatellia; order Pyrinomonadales; family Pyrinomonadaceae; genus OLB17. Next base: position 747 of record JBJMGO010000354.1, read on the forward strand.
GCAGAGCGCGAGGGCATCAACTTGTCGGATTCGTACTCATACTCTGACAGCATTTCAGACCTGCCGATGCTCTCGATCGTCGGGCATCCGGTCGCGGTGAATCCCGACATTCGCCTAAAGCAAACAGCCCTGCAGCACGATTGGCCGATCCTCGATCTCAGATGAGCAGCGAACGAACAACTCACGTTGTACACATAAGCCCGCGTTCGTCGTGGGCCGCTCTCGATCTCGGCGAGATCTGGGCGGGGCGAGAACTGATGTACTTCCTCACGTGGAAGGAGCTGAAGGTCCGCTATAAACAAACCGTGATCGGTGTGCTGTGGGTTGTGCTCCAGCCCGTGGTGACAACAGTGATCTTTGCGATCGTGTTTAGCCAGGTGAGTAAGTTCGATTCGCCCGGGCTGCCGTATCCGCTATTAGTCCTGAGCGGGCTCCTGTTGTGGCTGTACCTGAATAGTGCGGTGATCTTTGCCAGTAACAGTCTTGTCGGAGCATCGGACCTTGTGACAAAGATCTATTTCCCAAGGCTGATGATGCCGCTGGCTCCCGTATTCGCAGGGCTCATCGATCTCGGCGTCGGGCTCGTCGTGCTGTTTTTGGCGTTGCTGATCTTTGGTGTCGGCTTCTCCGCGAACATGGTTGCGATACCGTTGTTTTTGTTATTGACGATGATGCTCGCGGCGGCGATCGGGATAATGACAGCCGCGTTGAATGTGCGGTTTAGGGATATCAAATTCGCGTTGCCCTTCGCGCTGCAGATCTGGATGTTCGCATCGCCGATCTTTTATCCGGTCGATATTTTAAGTGCTCGTGCACGGACCATCCTGAGCTTTAACCCGATGACCGGCATCGTGTCGGGATTTCGCTCCGCAATATTCGGAACGCCATTTGACTGGCCGCTGATCGGCACAGGAGCGGTGATGACTGTACTGGTCTTGATCCTATCGCTGCTCGTGTTCAAGAGGATGGAGGACTCTTTTGCTGACTACATCTGAGGTGAACACAAACAGCCGAGCGAGTTCCCACATCGCCATAAAGGCGAGCGGCATCTCAAAGCGCTACTTCATCGGCGGCGTGCATAACAATTCGGTGCGCGATGCTATTGCAGGGCTCGTGCGCAATCCGCTGCGGGAGCGGCGTGAGGAATTGTGGGCGCTGCGTGACGTGTCGTTTGAGGTGCGGCAAGGCGAGCGGATCGGGATCATCGGCCGCAACGGAGCGGGCAAATCGACGATCCTCAAGATCCTCTCCCGCATCACGCGTCCAACGAGCGGAACCGCCGAGATCCACGGGCGGGTCGTTTCTCTGCTCGAGGTGGGTACGGGCTTTCACAGTGAGCTGTCAGGTCGTGAGAATGTTTATCTCAACGGAGCCGTACTCGGCATGCGAAAGGCGGAGATCGAGGCGAAATTCGACGAGATCATCAAGTTCTCTGAGTTTGGAAAGTTCATCGATACGCCCGTCAAACACTACTCGAGCGGTATGTACATGCGGCTCGCCTTCTCGGTCGCCGCTCATCTCGATCCTGAGGTGCTGATCGTTGACGAGGTACTCGCCGTGGGCGATTCTGCGTTTCAGCGAAAGTGCGTCAACAAGATGCGTGACATCGCCCGGGCCGGTAAAACGATCTTCTTCGTCTCGCACGATATGGAGGCGATAAAACGCCTCTGCAGCCGTGTCATGTGGCTAGACGGCGGCCATGTCCGCGAGGACGGCGAGGCTCAGACGGTGATCAACGCCTACCTCGATTCCGCAAGCATTTTTACGGCGGAATCCGCCGCGGGAATGTCGATCAACGAGAGGCTGTCGGTGTCGGGTCTGCGGGCCGACTTCGACCATGCCGTCCGCGAGCGAAACGTACCGGCATTGAACGAGATACTGCGGCAGGTTTATATCACCGGCTCCGAGGCGGACGCCGTTATCGAATTCGAACTGGGGCAATACTAAAGATGGCTCTTCAACTCAGACGCAAGACACACGAGTCGATCGTTTACATCGACAAGGATTCGGCACCTCGGATCATGCCGTTCGGCGAGGATTTTATTCTCAATGACATACCTGTCGGGACGCGCGTCATCTATCCGAATCCGCCCATTAAGGGCCTGCCCAATCGCGAGGCGGCTATCCGTTACGCCGTAAATCACCCGCTCGACATCGAGCCGCTCTACGCGCTGCTCGAGCCGGGAATGAAGGTTTCGATCGCCATCGACGACATCTCGCTTCCCTTGCCGCCGATGGCGACGCCTGACATGCGGCAGACGATGCTCGAGGTCGTGCTCGACATGTGCGCTGCGAATGGCGTCGACGATGTTCACATCATCATCGCGAATTCCCTCCACCGAAAAATGACCGAGTGGGAGATGAAGCGGATGGTCGGCAGCGAGATCTTTAACGAATTCTATCCCGACCGCTACTACAACCATGATGCCGAGGATGACGACGGGCTCGTCACGCTCGGGCACACGCGGCACAACGAGCCGCTCCGGATCAATCGCCGCTGTTTTGAGAGTGACCTCACGATCTACTGCAATATCAATCTCGTTCCCATGGACGGTGGTCACAAGTCGGTAGCTGTGGGGCTGTGTGACTACGAATCCCTGCGTGCGCATCACGAGCCGCAGACGATCCGCGATTCGCACTCGTACATGGACCCGCCGGCGTCGGAGCTGAATCACAAGGTCATTCGACTCGGCAAGCTTGTCGACGAGCAGATGAAGGTCTTTCACATCGAGACCGCTCTCAACAACAAGATGTTCCCGGATGGGTACGACATCCTGACGCGGAATGAGGACGAGTTCTCATTTGCGGACCGGCTTAAGTGGGAGGCGATGACGCGCACATTCTCCAACATGCCGCGTGTCGCGAGGCGCAAGCTGCTTCACGCGATCCCTGCGCAGTACGAGCTTATCGCCTGTCATGCCGGTGCGACCGAGCCCGTGCACGAGCGGATCCTCGAGATGAACTACCGGCAGTACGAGATCCCCGTCAAAGGCCAGTGCGACATCATGATCACCGGTATTCCGGATATCTCGCCGTACAACGTCTATTCCGCGCTCAATCCGCTGCTCGTGCAGGTGATGGCACTTGGGTATCACTTCAACATGTACCGAAACAAGCCGCTGCTGAGAAAAGGCGGGACGCTGATCCTGACGCATCCGTGCTTTGACGAGTTCGACCACAACTTTCATCCGAGCTACATCGAGTTTTTTCACCGTCTGCTGCCTGAGTCGCGTGATGCATTCTTTTTGCGTGAGAAGTACGAGCGCGAATTCGCTTCGAACCCAGCGTACGTGGAGATGTACCGACGCGGCAACGCCTATCACGGCGCGCATCCATTCTTCATGTGGTACTGGGGCGAGAACGGCCGTCAGCACGTCGGCCAGGTCATCGCCGCCGGTGCCGAGAACGCTCACGTCCCCGAGATCCTCGGCTGGGACCGTGCCGACAATCTAACTGAGGCGATCGCGATGGCGCGGTCAAAACAAGGCAGGAATGCGGAAATAACGATGCTGCACCAGCCGATCATCGGACTGTGTAATGTGACGGATTAATTTTTTGTCGTTTCATGAATAAAACATATTGACATCTATGCAACGCTCGTGTTAGTGTGTATTTCGATCGTTGGAGACGGGTAGATCCCGTGCTTCAACGTCAATAGGAGGTAAATATGTCAGCAACTCAACTCTCTCCCGAAATGGAGGCACTAAAGGGCCGCATGAAGGCTACCTGGATGGCAGGTGACCTTGGTGTGATCGCAAAACAGACTGAGCAGCCGGGTCAGGAATTCGTTTCCCGGCTCGGGATCGTTCCCGGAATGAAGGTTCTCGACGTTGCGTGTGGCACGGGCAACACTGCGCTTCCTGAGGCACGTGCGGGAGCCGACGTCACCGGTGTGGACATCGCGGACAATCTCATTGAGCAGGCACGCTCTCGCGCGACAAGCGAGGGATTGACAGCAAAATTCGAAGTTGGTGATGCTGAGGACCTGCAGTTCCCCGACGGCAGTTTTGACGCGATCGTGACAATGTTCGGCGCGATGTTCGCTCCACGTCCGGATGTTGTGGTGAGTGAGTTCAAGCGCGTCTGCAGGAGTGGCGGTCTTATTGCGATGGCGAATTGGACGCCGCAGAGTTTTGCGGGACAGATGTTCAAGCTAAACAGCAAGTACATCCCGCCGCCACCGGGCTTAACGCCGCCTGTGATGTGGGGCGACGAGGACACGGTCCGGCAGCGCTTTTCAGAAGGCGTCGCCGACCTCAAGCTGGAACGCATAACCACAACATTCCGCTTTGACATGCCGCCGGCCGACGTCGTCGAGCTATTCAAAACATATTTTGGCCCGACACAGGTGGCGTTCTCAAAACTCGACGAGGCTAGTCAGGCCGCACTTCGTCAGGACATGGTCGAGCTATTCACGTCGAAAAATATCGCGACCGACGGCGGTACAGAGAATGAGATGGAGTATTTAGAAGTGAGGGCAACAAAAGCATGAGACACCCACAGAACGCAGAAGGTAAATTCTGGATCCATCAAGAGGAGTGCGTCGGCTGCCAGGTCTGCACGACCGAGGCTCCGGCCAACATTCGCTACGACGAGGAAGCTAACAAGAGCTACGTCTTCAAACAGCCCGAGAATGATGCCGAGCTCCACGCAATGCGCGAGGCCGTTGAGCTGTGCCCGGCGTTGGCACCAAAGGAAGATGCTTGAGTACGAGTTCTGTGAGCCTGAATTTAGTAATTGTGATTGCTGCGGTGCCGTAATCACGCGGCTCACTCGGTTCGTCACCAAGGATAGTGATGCATATGCCATCTATTATGCGTACCTATCAGAGGCTCACGGTTCAAAAAAGATGATCGGAATGGTCAGTTTTGGAGAGTGGTGGATAGATGACGTGCCTAAATCTCGCGTTGCCTTTGCCTTCGAGTTATGGGCAGATGCGAACCAGTACAACGTCGGCATCATTGATGCTTCGGAGTCACCATGGGCGGATTCAAAACTGACGGGCAGAAAACTCACACGTGATGAGGCTTTAACTCACCCGTGGTTGGATCAGTTTTTTCACCTAACGGACCACATGACGGTTGATGATCCCGCAATCAGAGCGTTCTTCGAAGAAGAGTCGGTACATTAATGAAACTGTCACCAACAGAAATATTCAAGGGGAAGAATATCTTCTTCATCGGCGGGACCGGCTTTCTAGGGAAGGTCACGCTGTCGATGCTGCTGCACAACTTCCCGGATATTGGGAAGGTGTACGCGACCGTGCGTGCGCGTGACGCAAACGAGTCCAACATCCGCTTTTGGACGACGATCGTGACGTCGCACACCTTCGATCCGCTGCGAGAGAAGTACGGCGATGGCTTTGAGGACTTTATCCGATCAAAGGTCGTGCCCGTGAACGGCGATGTCGGCAACGAGTATCTAGGACTTGACGAGAAAGCGGCGCAAAAGATCATGCGCGACACCGACGTCATCATCAATGGTGCCGGCAACGTGACGTTCAACCCGCCGCTCGAGAGTGCACTCCGCACAAATGTCGTCGGCTCCAACAACATTATCAAGCTCGCGAGGATGATGAAAAAGCCGCGGCTCGTCCACGTCTCGACGTGCTTTGTCGCGGGCAAGCGTTCGGGCCCGATTTGGGAAAACGAGCCCGTCGTCGGCTACTTCCCCCGCAAGGACGAGTTGATCGGTACCACCTTCGACGTGAACCGCGAGGTTGAGGACTGTGCGCGTTTGAGCGAACAAGCTCGTCAAGAGGCTGACGACGCCGTCCAGATCGCCAAATTCAGAGAGGCTGCTCGCAATCGTTTTATCGAGGAGGGCCGCGATCCCGACGACGAGGCGGAGCTCAAATCAGCAATATTCCGCGAACGAAAAATGTGGGTCCGCGAGCGCACCACCGAGCTAGGTGCCGAGCGTGCCGAGTACTGGGGGTGGACAAATATCTACACCTATTCAAAGTCGCTTGCCGAGCAGATCATCGCCTCGCAGGAGGACATCGTCAAGGTGCTCGTGCGGCCGTCGATCGTCGAGTCGTCGTTGAGCTATCCGTTCCCCGGGTGGAACGAGGGTTTTACGACGACCGCTCCGCTCATCCTGATCGCGCTTCGTGGACAGCCGGTCATTCCCGTGAATGAGAAGCTCATCCTCGACATAATTCCGGTCGATATGGTCTCGGGCTGCATCCTCGCCGCGGCCATGAACACACTTGTCGATGATAAGCCGCCGCTTGTTTTTCAAGCTTCCTCCGGCGACTCAAACCCCAACGACATGAAACGCATCGTCGGGCTCGTCGGCCTCTACAAACGGCAGCACTTTGACGACAAAGAAACAGGCAACAAGATCGTCAACAAGCTTGCCGGCATGGTCGAAACACAGACCGTAAAGCAACGCACTTACGAGCTAACTAGCGCTCCGATGCTGAACAAGCTAGCCCGCGGAGCCGACAAGCTCCTCGACAAGGCTGCTCCTCGCTGGGGCGGCGGCCGCATCGGCAACATCGTCAGCGACATTCAAAAGTCGGTCGACTCATTTGAGCGGACGACGCAGGAGACGATGGACGCGTTTGCGATGTTCAAGCCGTTCATGATCGACAACGCATATTTGTATCGCTCCGACAATGTGCGCGCACTGATGTCGGTGATAAAGGAACGCGAGCGACCTCTCTTGCCGTGGTATCCGGAGCGGCTCGATTGGTACGACTACTGGCTCAACGTTCACTTCCCGGGCATGCGCAAATGGGTGCTGCCGACGCTCGAGGAGGAGCTAAAGATACAGGAGAGGCGCGGCTACACCTACCGCGATCTGCTCGACCTGTTTGATACGTCGGTAAAGCGTTTCCCCACCCGTATCGCCATGCGGATCGAGCGCGACGGCCGCAAGGAGCAGTACACCTACGAGGACGTTAACGAACTCACGCTCCGCGCCGCCGGATTCTTTGCAAAGAACGGTATCGGGACCGGCAGCCGGGTCATTCTCTTCTCAAACAACATGCCCGAATGGGGCATGACCTACTTTGGCATCCTCAAAGCCGGAGCGACTGCCGTGCCGATCGATCCTGCGTCCTCCGTCACAGAGATCATTGCCTTCGCAAAGGCCAGCGAGGCCGCCGCGATCGCGATCAGTCCAAAGCTCGCTGCGGATAACCCGGATCTCGATGCACAGTTGAAGGAGGCGTTCGCTTCCAAAGATACAAAGAAGAAACGCACCACCAAAACCCCGGCAGCTCCAGTGGACGCGCCGATCGGTGCTCCGGTTGTGTGGACATTCGACGAGATCTTTGAGATGCCGTCGGAGATCGAAGAGGCAAAACGCAACGCGCTTCTGCCGGCAAAGATCCACTCGAACAACATCGCATCGCTGATCTTCACCTCGGGCACGACGGGCACGCCAAAGGCGGTGATGCTGTCGCACAAGAATTTTGTCCACATGGTGTCGATGCTCTCGTCGGTGCTGGATATGGATATCACCGACGGGGTGTTGAGCGTGCTGCCGATGCACCATACATTCGAATTCTCCGCGGGATTCCTAACCCCGTTCTCAAACGGAACGCAGATCCAATATCTCAACGAGCTGACCGCCGAGGAGCTTGCACGCTCGATCGAGAATGGTCACGTGACAGGCATGGTCGGCGTTCCCGCGCTTTGGGAGATGCTGCATCGTCGCATCAAGACGCGTTTAAGAGAGAGAGGCGATTGGCTCGCTGATCTGGCCGACAACGTGATCGAATTTAACGCCTGGATACGTAACAACACGCCTTTCAATTTAGGGCCGATCGTATTCTTCCCGATCCATCAGGGCATGGGCGGCAAGATGAGGTACCTGATCTCAGGCGGCTCTGCATTGAGCGAGAAGGTCCAAAAGGACCTCCACGGTCTGGGATTCACGGTGCTCGAGGGCTACGGACTGACCGAGAGTTCACCTGTGCTTACCGTGGCGCGTCCCGGCAACAAACTGCTTCGCGGCAGCGTCGGCAAACCACTGCCGGGCGTCGAGGTAAAGATAAATAACCCGGACGAGAACGGCGTTGGCGAGGTGCTCGCCCGCGGCCAAAATGTGATGGCCGGCTACTACAACAATGAGGAGGCGACGGATGCCGTCCTGCAGGAGCGATGGCTCCGCACTGGCGATCTCGGCAGACTCGATGAAGACGGCAATCTCTACATTGTCGGCCGCTCAAAGGACGTCATCATAGACTCGAATGGCAAAAACATCTACCCCGACGAGATCGAAGACCTCTACGGTAAATCGCCCTACATAAAGGAGATGAGCGTCGTGGGCCTGCCGGACGCCGACGGCGGCGAGAAGATCGCGGCGCTCGTCGTGCCCGATTACGAGTACGATATCGCTCTTTCGCGTGCCGAGGCTAATAAGAAGGTCGAGGCGCATTTTCGCGAAGTTTCCGCCGGGCTGTCATTCTTCAAACGTGTAAAGGTCCTGCACATCACACCTTTCGAACTGCCGCGGACAGCGACGCGCAAGGTCAAGCGTCCAGAGGTCGTCGAGATGCTCCAGTCGCTCGAGGAACGCAGCCGTAGTAAAACCAAGGCCGTCGTCGAATCAAAAGGCGACGACAACGCTCTCTGGATCCGCAAGATAGTCGCGACCGTCTCCAACCGGCCGCTTTCGGATATTGCTATTGAGGACAAGCTCGCCGATCTCGGATTTGATTCGCTGATGTTCGTTGAGCTGCAGGCGGCGATTGATGACGCCGGCGGTCGAGTGCTCTCGCCCGACACGCTGAACGAGGTGCAGAGCGTTCGCGAACTGCTGACCGCTGTGAATCGCGTCGACCGCTCAAAACGACTTGCTGACGAGCCCCGCGTCGACGACAAAAAAGAGGAAGAGGAGATCTACATTCCCGGCATCGTCCGCCGCGTCGGCAACGCCATCGTCGATTTTGCGCAGGAGACTCTCTATGAGGGCGTGCTCAATACCAATATCGAGGGCGAGTCGAACGTACCGCTCCACGTAAACTTTATAGTTGCGCCGAACCACACCTCGCATCTCGACACGGGCCTTGTAAAGAAAGCTCTCGGTAAAGACGTCGCTGAGCAAACCGTAGCGGTCGCGGCGGCGGATTACTGGTTTGACACCAAGTACAAACGAGCGTACATGAATAACTTCACGACGCTCGTGCCGATCGAGCGAACCGGCAGCCTGCGACAATCGCTGCGGCACGTCACGCAGATCCTCAATGAGGGCTACAACGCTCTTATCTTCCCCGAGGGCGGACGTCAGGAGTCGGGACACATTGCGGAGTTTAAGCCGATCATCGGCTACCTCGCCCTAAACCAGAAGATCGGGATCTTACCGATCTACATCTGGGGCACGTATGAGGCCTTTCCAAAAGGAATGATCGTCCCGCCGCGTACGAGCATAGGCGCGAGCGTCGGTGCAAAGGTCGGACACTTTCTCGACTACTACGAGCTCCGCAAGATGACCGACGGCATTCCGAATACGGAGGCCTATCGCCTCATCGCGGCGCGCGTACAGCACGAGATCGAGAACATGCGCGACGGGGCCAGGCGCAAATTTGACGTGGACGCTATTCGCAAACAGTGGAAAGCCGAGCGACGACGCTCACGCAAACAGGAGCCGGTGATCGATGATTAGATTAAAAACCAGCTATCAGATCACAGCTGTCGGCTGTCAGCTCTTTTTTGCGCTGCTCTTGTCAATCCTGGTTAGCGCTCCGGCAGTGTCCGCACAGCCTGTCGACAAAAAAGCGATGGCCGAGCAGGTGCGCACAGAGTTCAAGCACTCGTGGGACGGTTACAAGCAGTACTGCTGGGGCCATGATGATCTCAAGCCGATCTCGAAAACGTGCCGTGACTGGTACGGAGGGCAGACCATCCTGATGACGCCGGTGGATTCGCTCGACTCGATGTATCTGCTTGGGTTTAAAGACGAGGCAGACAAGACACGGGAGTATATAGACAAGAACTTGTCTTATGACAAGGATATCGAGGTCCAGCTTTTCGAGATCACCATCCGTGAATTAGGCGGTCTACTCTCGAGCTATCAAATAACAGGCGACAAGCGGCTGCTCGCGCTGGCGGACGATCTTGGGACGCGGCTGCTGCCGGCATTCAACTCGCCCACGGGAATGCCGTACAGGTTTGTGAATCTGAAGACAGGTAAAACGCGCGATCCTATTTCGAATCCCGCTGAGACCGGGACGCTGATCATCGAATTCGGCACGCTCTCAAAACTGACAGGCAAGCCGATCTACTTCGACAAGGCAAAACGTGCGCTCGTCGAGACGTACAAGCGACGTTCCGACATCGGACTCGTCGGTGAGGAGGTCAATGTCGAGACTGGAAAGTGGGTCAACACAGACAGTCACGTGTCGGGCGGGATCGATTCGTACTACGAGTACCTGATAAAGTGCTCGATCCTCTTTGGCGACAAAGAGTGTCGTGAAATGTGGGAAGATTCGATCGCAAAGGTCCACTCATTCCTAGCCGACGAGGGCTCTACGCTCAGCAAAACGAATCGCACCGGAGCTATGGCCACCGGCGACCTTTGGTACGGTCACGCCGATATGAATACCGGCAAGCGCACCTCTACAACGACGGGGGCACTCGATGCCTTCTTGCCTGCGATACTCGTTTTGGATGGCGATACGAATCGTGCACGTGCGCTGCAGGACTCGCTCTTCTCGATGTGGCGTGTGAACGGCATCGAGCCCGAGGTTTACGACTATAAAACGGGCCAAACGCTCTCCGCCGGCTGGCCGCTCCGGCCCGAGATCGTCGAGTCAACATACTATCTGTATTCACAAACGCACGATCCAAAATACCTGGCAATGGGCAAGGAGATGTTTGAGGACATCGTCAAGTACTGCCGCACCGACGTCGCGTACGCAGGTCTAAAAAGCGTCGTGACAAAAGAGAAGGCCGATTACATGCACAGCTTTTGGCTGGCCGAGACGCTGAAGTATTTTTATCTGCTGTTTGGCCCCGACAAGACGATCGATATGAAGACCACAGTCTTTAATACCGAGGCGCATCCGATCAAGCGAACCTGGAAATAAGATGAGCCACCAGAGATCACTGAGCAGCTGTATCCGATCTCTCTGAGGTCTCTGTGCCCTCGGCGGCTAATATCTATGCCAAAGATAAAGGCGTTAGCAAAAACACAAAAGAAGATCCTGATCACCGGCGGCACCGGCTTTCTGGGTACGCACATTGTGCGGCAATTTCTCGATGCCGGCGAAAAAAAACTGCGTGTGATGGCCTCACGCGTACCCGTGTGGATGAAGGACGCTGGTGTCGAGCCTCTCGAGGGTTCGGTTACAAACCGCGATGATCTGACTCGTGCGTGTGCGAACGTCTGCGCCATTCTTCATCTCGCCGGCAAGGTATCGCGCGACAACAGCGATGCAGCCGCAATGAATAAAATTCATCTCGAGGGCACGCGGCTACTCTGTGAGGCGGCAAAAGAGGAGGGCGTCGGGACGATGCTGCTTGCCTCGTCGAGCGGCACGATCGCGGTCAGTGAGACGGCGGAGATGTTTGACGAGACATTCCCGCAGCCAGTCGGTCTGCTGACGCGGTGGGCGTACTACGCGTCAAAGTACTATCAGGAGCGGACGGCCCTTGAGAATTTTGACGGTGACGGCCGGCGGCTCGTGATCCTCAATCCGTCACTGCTGCTTGGACCCGGTGACGAAAGGCTTTCGTCCACAAAGCTCGTGCTTGATTTCCTAGCCGGCAAGATACCGTATTCACCAGGCGGCGGCGTGAATTTTGTTGATGCCCGCGACGCGGCAGCGGCTTTCATCACAGCACTTGAGAAAGGCGAGCATCAGGAGAAGTATCTCCTCGGCGCGGCTAACATGACATTCAACGAGTTCTTTGGCCGTCTGGAGCGTCTGTCAGGCGTCTCGGCTCCAAAGCTGCGGGTGCCAAAGTCGCTGGCGATGACCGGCTCGACGATCGTCAATTCCCTCTTCACAAACTGGAACAAGCCGTCGCCAATTCAGCCCACCGAGGTCGAGCAGGCGGAGTGTTTTTGGTATTTCGACTCGTCAAAGGCTGTCGAGCAGCTCGCCTTTTCGGCGCGTGACCCGCAGGAGACTCTGCAGGACACGATCAGTTATGTGCGAGAAAACTTTCTTGGCGAGGGAGTGTTCAAGTAGATGAGATATCTTTTTCTTCTGAGTTTAGTTCTCCTTCTGATCTCGCCCGCATTCGCTCAGACAAAGAGATCTGAGATCGGCTTACCCGCGGAGTATCGCGCAATTTCTTTTCAACCATCCGGCGATTTGAGCGCGGCGGTCGACAAGGCGGCTCGCGATGTCATCGCAGATAAGCGGATCGATCCCGATCAGCTCGCAGTCACTCTCATTGACGTTCGCGATCCGCAGCATCCC
>JBJMGO010000355.1:0-4434 GCA_045807825.1 Pyrinomonadaceae bacterium
AACCGATGCGATCATGGGCATCGGAGGCGAGATCAAGATCGCCGATGGTGAAGTTACGGTTGCGATGACGCCGGCGGTTCATTCGAGCAGCGTCTACAATCCGAATGCCGGGCCTAACGAACCTCCACGCGCTTACGGGGGTGATGCCGCAGGCTTTGTCATCATCATCAAAAACGGACCGACGATCTATCACACCGGCGACACAGCGTACTTCAAGGACATGGAGACAATAGGCGAGGAGTATTCGATCGATATCGCGTTGATCAACATCGGCGGGCACTACGGAATGGAGCCGCGAATGGCCGCGCGAGCCGCTTTCGCGGTAAAAGCGAAGCTGGCGATCCCGCATCACTTTGGCACCGAGGGCACGTCGCCTAATGCTGACGGATTCGCTGCCGAGCTGAAGAAGTACAAGAGCCCTTTCCACGAGATGAAAGCCGGTGACACGATCACCTTTCGTGGACGGCAGATGGTCCGCTGATCATGATCATGAGGAACGCTGGTCTAATATCTCTGCTTCTCTTATGTGCGTGCGGGGTCGCCGCGCAAAACACGCCGCCGGGGCCGATCGAGGACAACAGCTTCCTGATCGAGGAGGCGTACAATCAGGATCCGCATGTTATCCAGTACATCAGCACCTTCACTCGCCTGCGGAACGGCAACTGGGGCTACAACTTCACCAATGAGTACGCAGTCAAGAGCCGCCGGCACCAGTTCAGCTACTCGGTCAACGTCAATCGCGTCGGCGATAGCACGGCGGTTGGCGACACGCTGCTGAATTACCGCTACCAACTCGTCGGCATGAAGGAAGAAGATCGCCTCGCGATCTCACCGCGGTTCTCGCTCATCCTGCCGACCGGGAGCTGGCGTCGCGGCACCGGAGCCGGAGCTGTGGGATATCAGTTCAACTTACCTTTGAGCTACAAGCTGACTAAAAAGATCGTCACGCACTGGAACGCCGGCACTACGTTCACACCGCACTCGCGTGATGCGTTAGGCGATCGGGCAAACACCACCGCCTACAATCTTGGGCAAAGCACGATCTATCTTCTCTCAAACCGCTTTAACCTAATGCTCGAGAATTACTGGGCACACGGCCGGAATGTCGTCGCCCCGCACGCGACCACGCCAAGTGAGATATTCCTGATCAGTCCCGGCGTCCGCTGGGCGTATAACTACAAGAGCGGTCTCCAGATCGTCCCAGGCGTTGCCGTCCCTCTCGGCATCGGCGCGAGCCACGGCGAACGTGAAATACTGCTGTACTTGAGCTTTGAAAAATAAAAAAAGAGGCCCTCAGTTACGAGGGCCTTTTTATGTTGGTGGAGATGAGGGGGGTCGAACCCCTGACCTCTGCATTGCGAACGCAGCGCTCTGCCAAACTGAGCTACATCCCCGAAAATGAGTCGCGAGTTTCGAGTTCGGAGTTCCGAGTCGACGCCCGCGAATTTGTGATTCTAGAGTTTCGCCACGAGTTTTTCAACTCGAAACTTCGGAACTCCGAAGCCGAAACTTTATTGCACGCCCGCCGGCAGCAGTGATCCGCGTGGGTCTGAGGCGTAGGCGTATCCATCCTCGATCTTGCCGATGATCCCGTGAAAACTGATGTCCTCGCCCGAGGTGACGACTACGACGTCGCCCGGGCTGACCTGTTTATCATCCACCGAGAATTTGATGATCGTCGCGTTGCCGTTCTCAGAGGTGACGGCCTCGTAATCGAATGTGTCAGCGTTAAAGCTGAGCGTCTGACAAAAGGAAACTTCCATTATGGAAATTAGACCACACAATCGCAGGGCGTGTCAGTAGCCCGCACGTGAGTAAGGGCCACGGCAAGCTCGGATTAGGTCCTGCTCCGCAGATATCGCAAGCTTTCATTGTCTGATGCGATCTCGGGGACAGGTGGCCCTTACTCACGTGCGGGCTACGGACACGAGGTCGACCGTTATAGGATCATGGTCTGAGAGCGGCTTATTCTCGCTGTCGACCAGACCCTGCACCGTCTGCGGCTGAGTTCCCTCCGCAAGCTTAACCCCCTTCCCTGCGAACCAATCCAACCGCACCGACACCTTTCCACCCACACGCCCCGCGGCCCAGAAGATGAACGGGAAACACCAATCAGGAACCCAATCTCGCAGGTTGGTGTCCTTATCCACGTCGCCGATGTTATAGTGCAGCGTCCCGACCCCGATCTCGTTCAGATCTTTGTAGGCGTAACCGCGTCGCTCGAGTTCGCTAAACAGTCGACGCTCAAAGTAGCGGTCGGGATGTGGGAAGTGGTTCTTTGCGACGTTCTTCGGCCCCATGGCCACGCGCCGAAAATAGCCGAGTATAGCCCGTGTCGAACTTTGTGAGTTAAATCCCGTGCTGTTCCAGTCGCCCCCGATCAACGTCGGCATCGGCGGCAGGGTATCAAGATGATCGAGGATGATCCTCATCTGCTGCGCCCGATGAGCGCGAGAGCAATGTGCATCGAGATGTATCGACACCGCCCGGAATGTACCTGACGGATGCTCTATATCTGCGAACAAGCCTCGGAGTCGCCCCAGACGTTTCTCCTTACCCTGCATCTTGTCCTTGCCATTTGGGATCGGCACAGCATGAACGTTGCGCATCGGCCAAGGCGACATCATCGCGAGCCCGTGGATAGACGCCGTGTTCTCGCCCTCGACGTCAGACTCGACGCCGCTGCCCTTCTGCAGCGGGATGTAAACAGGAGCGAAGGCCCAGTTCAGCCCCAGCTCCTCCGCAAGGTCCTTAGGTACAAATCGATTGCCGCTCCGGGCCATCCCGTAGTCGAGCTCCGACAACAGCAAGACGTCGCGATCCTTGAGCCGCTCGTCCCTTTTGAGTGCATTCACGATGCCCTCATATCGAATGCCGCGCTCCAGATTCCACGCCAGAGCACCAAGGCTCAGATCGCGCGATTTCTCGCGTTCCAATCCTATGATCCGCGCACTCTGAACCTCCGATCCACCGACAACGACTGCGTCCAGTATTCGCCTCGCCTCGGCACCGATCTGCGCCCACAGATCCGAGCGCTCAAGCTCAGCGGTTGAGTCAAACCTCAACAGCTCCGGAAAGTATTGATTCAGGTCGTGTTCGAGAATGCTCCGCGGGCCAGTTTGCAACATGGTCAGAGAGACCAAGATAGCCTATTGATCATCATGCCGCATCTTCACCGGCTCTACAGCGAGAAAGTCATTCGTGATCCGTTCGGTGTAGGTCGCGAGGAGTTCGTCTATTCGCTTACGGTCCGAGGAGCAGACGATGAGGCCGACGTGCTTCGGTTTTCGCACGTGATAGACGATCTCGGGATCGTTGTAATGCGACGTGTCGGGTTGGTCCGTATTAGCGAGCGCGAGGCAGATGCCGGCGAAATCCTTTCGCAGCTTTGGCGGCAAATAGGGCTTCTCCCGCGTCGCCGTCTCAAGCCGCGCCCATTCCCTCCAGAGG
Source organism: Pyrinomonadaceae bacterium (assembly GCA_045807825.1). Lineage (GTDB taxonomy): Bacteria > Acidobacteriota > Blastocatellia > Pyrinomonadales > Pyrinomonadaceae > OLB17. Next base: position 3,451 of record JBJMGO010000355.1, read on the forward strand.
TTAAAGCCCGCCGAGTGCTCAAGTACGTTCGCGATGTACGCACCGCCGACGCGGCAGGCGACCTCAAGCAGATAAAAGCTGCCGTCCGCCTCGCTTTGTAGAAACTCTGCATGGGCAACGCCTTTGCCGTATTCAAACCCGAGCATCAACGCCTTGTTGAGAACCTCAAGCTCCTTTCGCAGCTTCGTGTGATAGCCCACCGTGGACGAAGTAAAAACACCGCCGTGATGCGACACCTTGAAGGGCGTGGTCCCGTACTGACTCACGCCGCACGCAACGACCTTCCCGCCGTTGAGCACCGAGTCGACATGGAAAACCCGCCCCTCGATAAATCGCTCGATCAAAAACTGCGACGGGTGATCCCGCCAGGTATTGGAGCTATCGAGGTCCTGTAGGACCGACCAGACCTCCTCCCTTGTCTCGCATTTGCGGATGCCGAATGCCGAGACCTCGTGCCGCGGTTTAACTATCCATGGCGCCGGGACGGTCTCAAGAAACACGTTGATCTCCTCCTGATTGAAAGCCGCGACAAACTCAGGACATGGAATTCCGGCTCGCGAGGCGATCATTCGCATCGTCAGCTTGTCGCGAAACCTCAGCGCGAACGAACGGCTCATTCCAGGGATGGTCAGATGCTCGCGAGTCATGGCCGCAGTGAGCACGTCGAATTCGTCGAGGCCCACGATTCGGTCAATTTTTTGCCTGCCTGCGAGGTTGGAGATCGCCCGATCGTAATCGAGCACGCCCGCGTCGTCATCAACCGTCAGGACGTCATTCAGAGACGTCCACGGCCATTCCTCATCGAGCAATTGCTTGCGCGTGACGAGCGTCACACGCCAGTCCGCGGCATGAGCTTCCTCAAGAAACTCGCCCCCCTTAAATTCGCTTGCGATCACGACAATATGCCTTGTCATTGCGTCTGGACCCAGCAGTTAAGCCGTTTTATTTTGTAATCAAAGAATGTCACAATCACTCAAGAATGGG
>JBJMGO010000356.1:0-2275 GCA_045807825.1 Pyrinomonadaceae bacterium
CTCCCCAGAGCGATATCGACAGCATCGATGGCCGCTAGGTAATTCAGAAGCCCGGCGACCTCTAGAAAGCGGCCACCATATTCGAATGTAGGCAGAGCCGCGGGCGGTGGTCCGATAGTGGATGCATTTGAGGCGATCAGCCAGCTCACGATGGCGCCGAGGCCGTTACCGAGACGAGCAAATACGTTAAGCATGTAGAGCAGCATGCCGTCCTTAAAGTCGAATCCCGGATAATGAGCCCCACCGCTGACGATCGCGATGACAAACATTATCCAGATGACCGCCGAGATGATGATCCCACGCTCCAGCTTGCCCTGTATCAGGTGCCCGCCGCCCGGAAACAGCCATGCGATCGCTCCTACGATGAAAGGATTGTCCATTGAATGTTCTCTGATCTAATACTTGAGCTGTACCGCTGTAATTCTTGAACTAACCGCTTTTAGCGATGGATCTTAATGTTCTGCCTGAAGTTGCCTCTCGACCTGAGCTTAGAGCCTCTAGGTTGCTGACCCAGCAGATGTTGTCGCTCCTGCGGCACATCTTTCGATAAAAACTCTAAATAGCTCCCTAGACAGTTCGTCATGACCCGTCAAAAGCTCGGGGTGCCACTGGACGCCGACAGCGAATCGGTCGCTCCTGGTGTCCTCGATGGCCTCGATGATGCCGTCCTTTGCCCACGCGGTCTCTATGAGATCGCGTCCGACCTCTCGCACCGCCTGATGGTGCGATGAGTTTACGCGTATCGGTCCCTGGGAGTTCCTTATGGCGTCTAAACTTGCAAGGATTCCCTGCTCCGCCAATGTGATGCCGTGCGAAAGCCTTGTCGCCGGTGCTCCCTGTTCATGTTTGTGGGGCTTCTCGATCTCTGATTCGATGTCCTGGATCAGCGTTCCACCGCGTTGGACGTTGAGCACCTGCATTCCAAAGCAGATCGCCAGCACGGGAATATTTCTGCGTTCGGCCTCATCAAGCACGAGCATGTCCGTCTGGTCCTTGACCGGTATCACAGGGCCAAGTTTAGGATGCGGCTCGTCACGATACAGGTGCGGATCGACGTCGGTGTTGCTACCCGGGAGCAGAATGCCGTCGAGGTCGTCCATCATCGCCGAGATGTACTCCGGCTTTGGTATCAGGCCAATGTGAACCGGAATTCCACCCGCCGCCTCGACAGCCTCTGCGTAGTCGCGTCCGAGGTAAAACCTGTCGGTCGCGAGCTCCAGCCGCATGGTTATGCCTATGCGAGGTCGACGTGTCATAAACGGTTTAATGTTCAGGCAGATGCGGCGGTCGTGTCAATCGGCTAATGCATTGAAACCACAGATGCACACGGATGAACACGGATCGGGAAAGCTCATTATCTGTGTTTATCCGTGTGCATCTGTGGTTCGATCGCTCGGGCATTGAGAAGCGCCGAATCAAGTGAGATTATCCTTTACTGATGAATATTGATGGAAAGATAAGGTCGACCACGGTTCTGCTCGTGCGCCGCGACGGCAAGACGGCGATGGCGGGTGACGGCCAGGTGACGCTTGGCGAGACGGTGATCAAGCACACTGCGCGAAAGGTGCGGCGACTCACTGGCGGGAATATACTTGCTGGATTTGCAGGGTCGACGGCAGATGCTTTCTCGCTCCTTACCCGTTTTGAGGCAAAACTCGAGCAGCACCAAGGTCAACTGGAAAGAGCTGCAATCGAGCTAAGCAAGGATTGGCGAACCGACAAGTACCTTCGAAATCTCGAGGCTCTACTTATCGTCGCCGACCCAAAAGACGCGTTTCTCATCTCGGGGAAGGGTGACGTGATCTCGTCGGATGATGGTCTGCTCTCCGTCGGGTCAGGCTCGCCCTACGCGCTCGCGGCCTCGCGGGCCATGATGAAACATACTTCTCTCTCAGCTCGAGAGATCGCTGAGGAGGCTCTCCTGATAGCCGCCGACATCTGCATCTACACGAACAGCGACATTATCGTTGAGGAGCTCTAGCCCTCAAACGTCTCTTTTGCGTTGATATCGAAGGTAAAGCTGAGACGTTCCTTCACGCTCACCCACCCGTGAAAGGCGCTCGTTGCCTTAACGCCAAAGTCGGACCTATTCAGCTCAAAATGCCCCTTTGCATTTAAGGTTGTACCGTTGAGGGTTACCGTTGCGGGGATGATGATCTGGTGCGTCACGCCGTGGAGCGTTATGCGTCCGCCGATCTCAACGTCAAAGTGGCCGCCAGCGAGCTTCCCGGTCGCATACGTGCTGTCAAAGGTTATCGTCGGATACTTTTGAACC
>JBJMGO010000357.1:0-2005 GCA_045807825.1 Pyrinomonadaceae bacterium
AGGCGCGCAGCATTAGTAAAGGCCACAGGTTTCCCCTGCAGCCTTCTTTAGAACTGTTGACTACGACTGCGACTGCCTACTGCTGACTGTCTACCGTCTACTGGCAAGGGTTTCCGGCGTCTGCCACGCCTCGTGATGGACGCTGGTTTGGATAGCGGTGATCGTCTCTTTTATCTTCTCGAGTATCTCGGGCTTGCGGCTCATCGCTAGGGCGAGACGCGTAAGTTCCTCGATGGTCCGCTCGTCTTTTTGGACCTTGAACACGTGGAGAAGCGCGAATTTGACACGCTCATCCTTGTGATTCTCGATCGTGTCAAAGAGCTCCTTCGTCTCGCCTGCCTTGATCAGCAGCGAAACAAGTGCAAATGCTTCGTACGCGACCTTCGTATCCTCATGGATCAGCCGCTCGAGCGATCTCCCCACGATGCCCGACTCGGTAGCTGCACGGGCGGCCTGCGTGAGACGGAAAATGTCGCCCGCCTCGATAAGGCGCTTCCAAGCATGAGCGCGGTCGAATCCAAGGCTAAACAGTCCGCGAGCCGCGGCCGCGCGAACTTCCCTGGTCGGATCGGCGCAAGCCAGTAGGATCGTTTCAAAAACCGACTCGTGATCGAATTCCGCGAGTACCGAGACAGCTTTCGAACGAAGATTGGCCGAGAGGTCGTAAAGAGCCATCTGCGATAGCGCCTCGACGGAATTCCAGTTGCGGAACGCGGCGAGCACCTTCAAAGAAAGCTCCCGAACTGCCTCGTCCTCCTCAAACTCGTCATTCGCCTCCTCGATCGCGGCCAAAAGTGCCGGATCGTTTGCGGCTTTGAGCGGCGTATAACGCTTGGCCGGTGCCAGCTTGCTAAAAGAGTTGATCGGCAGCTGCGAATACTGCAGCTTGCGCATCTTGTCTTGAAAACCCTTCGTCTCGGAGGCGTCCCGTTCGTTACCCGCATCCGACTTGTTCCTCTTGCTGTAGGCGATCTTGGTGTTCTTATTTGGCGAGTCGCCTTTGCTGTTTCTGAGCCACTCGAGTTCCATCTCAGCGTCAACTGCGGAATCGGACTTAGAGTTTTGGCTATTGTAGTAATTTGCGTAGCGGTTCTTGTAGTTGTACTCGACCTTGTTAGCGCCCTTCTTGCTGCGCCACCATAACCAACCGGCGAAACCAAGGCCGGCAACGGCCAAAAAACCCATCAAGTACCATACCGAATCAAACGACTGGTTCACGGCATCGCGCTCTGCCTGACGCGAGTCGGCTTGCGTGAGAGCCGTCGCGACAAGCGTCAGTATCGCGAGTATCACTGAAGTAGCCCTTAACATAAATGCCTTGTGGAGGATCATCGTGGATGTTGAAACTGTCGCGTGCAAACGGACGCAGAGATCCGTTCGAAATGATAAGAGAGCGGGGTTGGGCGGCGAACCGGCGCGTAGCGGTTCACAATCAATATTATGCACTTCTCGAGCGGCTTTGTCATCAAATATTCTTCAACGCAGTTAAAATAGTGACAACATTATCGCCATTCCAGAATAGCGGAGTTGTCCGAGCAAACAGCATCTAATAAAGTGTGAATATGCCTGCTGCCGCACCCATCGCCGAGAGCCAGGTCCCCGAGCTAAAGCTGCTCCACCGAGGCAAGGTCCGCGACGTTTACGAGATCGATAATGATCGCCTACTGCTGGTTGCCACCGACCGGATATCGGCCTTTGACTGCATACTCCCGACGCTCATCCCGCGAAAAGGCGAGGTCCTCACGCAGCTCTCCGCATTTTGGTTTGAGAAGACCCGCGAGATCACCCGCAATCACCTGATCACGGCGAATTTTGACGAGATGCCGGCGGAGGTAAAGCTCCACGAGGAGCTCCGTGGCCGCTCCATGCTGTGTTGGAAAGCCGAGGTCTTTCCCGTCGAGTGCGTCGTCCGCGGCTATCTCGAGGGCTCAGGCTGGAGGGATTACAAAGAGAAAGGCGGCGTCTGCGGACATGACCTGCCGCGCGGTCTCACCCAGTGCGATCG
>JBJMGO010000358.1:0-6707 GCA_045807825.1 Pyrinomonadaceae bacterium
AGTTCTGCCGTCGCTGCCGTAAGCATCAACTGCACCGAGAAAACAAGTAAGTGAATTAAGTGAATAGCGAATAGTGAACAGTGCTGAACCGGCGTCTTCACTATCCACTATTCACTGTTAACTATTCACTTTTCGTAGGGGTATGGTGTCAATGGTTAGCATGGAGGTCTCCAAAACCTTAGGTCCGGGTTCGAGTCCTGGTACCCCTGCCATTCACATTTAGGATTTGAGGCTCTGGATGTTAGACCGCAGTCTCAAAGGAGAATAAAGAAAGTGTCAGAAGCTGTCGTCCAAGCGGGCGAAGAAACAAAAAGGAGCGGTCCCGGTGATTTCCTCGAGAAAACACGGGCTGAGCTCGATAAGACGTCATTCCCGGCCTCCCATGACGTCAAGAACACGACGATCATCGTGGTCGTGAGCGTGCTATTTTTCGCTCTTTACCTGTTTCTCGTGGATCGCGCGTGGGTCTACGTGCTTGAAGCTTTCACCTGGGTGATCAACAAGATCGCCGGGGCCTAAAAGGGTATTTGAAAATGAAGCAGTGGTATTTCATCCACACGTATTCCGGTCACGAGAATAAGGTCGTCGAGAGCCTGCAGGCTCGTATTCGCGACATGGAGCTCGGAGATCAGATCACCGGCGTTCTCCTACCAAAGGAGAAGGTGGTCGAGATGCGTGGCAATAAAGAACACGTCTCGGAGCGGATGTTTTACCCTGGGTATGTACTCGTCGAGATCGAGTGCGATGAGAAGGGCAAGATCCCTGATAACGTCTTTCACGTCATCAAATCGACGCCGAAGGTGACCGGCTTTCTTGGCGGGAAGAACCCAACACCGCTGTCGCAAGCCGAGGTCGACCAGATCGTACACAACATCGAGGTCGCTACAGAGAAGCCGAAACCGAAGTTCACCTATCAGGTCGGCGAGGTCGTCAGGATCAAGTCGGGCCCATTCGCGAGCTTTACAGGCAAGGTCGAGGAGGTTAATGAGGACAAGGCTGTTCTCAAGGTGTCCATCACCATCTTTGGCCGCTCGACGCCGTATGAATTGAATTTCCTCGAGGTGGAAAAGGTCACCTTTGCGGAAGAAGAATAGGAATGAGGACATTGCCGAGAAGACACATCGGCATCGTTAATCGAAAAGGACAATGGCAAAGAAGATAACAGGTTACATAAAGCTGCAGATCCCCGCAGGCAAGGCCAATCCGGCTCCGCCGATCGGTCCTGCACTCGGTCAGCACGGCGTAAACATTATGGAGTTCTGCAAGGCGTTCAATGCCCGCACACAGAACGACGACCCGGATATGAAGGTACCGGTCGTGATCACGGTCTACGCCGACCGATCATTTACGTTCGAGACCAAGACGCCGCCGGCGGCCGATCTTTTGAGAAAGGCGTCGGGTATCGCTAAAGGCTCGGGGACAGCGAATAAGGTAAAGGTCGGCACGATCAAGAGAGCACAGATCGAAGAGATCGCGAAGAAGAAGATGCAGGACCTCAACACGTCGAATCTCGAATCCGCGATGCGGACAATAGAGGGAACGGCAAAGTCGATGGGACTGACTGTAGAAGGATAAATGAAAACTAAGAGCAAAAAACGACAAATTGAGTCATCTCTCTTTTAGTTTTTAGTTATTAGTTACTCATTAGGGAGGCGATCTCGTATCGCCGTTAGCACCTGGAGAAACAATGAAACACGGTAAAAAGTACCGTGCCGCCCTGGAAAAGGTCGAGCACGGCAGAAAGTACACACTTGAAGAGGCGGTAGGCGTGTTGAAGGACATAGCCTTCGCCAAGTTCGACGAGACGGTTGAGCTCACCATGTGGTTGGGCGTCGATCCGCGCAAGGCCGATCAGCTCGTTCGCGGCACGATCGTCCTCCCGCACGGACTCGGCGGCGCCGCAAAAAAAGTCGTGGTCATCGCACAAGGCGACAAGATCCGGGAGGCACAAGAGGCCGGAGCGGACGAGGCCGGCGGCGACGATATCGTCGACCGCATCAAAGGCGGCTGGCTCGAGTTTGACGCTTTGATCGCAACACCCGACATGATGGGTAAGGTCGGCCAGCTTGGTAAGATCCTTGGCCCTCGAGGGTTAATGCCAAACCCAAAAACAGGAACGGTCACGATGGACGTGCGCAAGGCCATCGAAGAGACCAAGGCCGGTAAGGTCGAATATCGTGTCGACAAGACGGGCGTTATTCACTCCCCGGTAGGCAAGGTGTCATTCGACGATAAGAAGCTCGCCGAGAACACACGCGTTCTGATCAGTGCGGTGATGAAAGCGAAGCCGACCACGGCGAAAGGACGTTATCTAAAGAAGATCAATCTGGCCGCTACGATGAGCCCGGGCGTTCTGCTCGATGAGCTCGCGTACGCGTAGGTGAGGAGGCAGTAAACAAATGAAAACGAGAGAAATAAAACAACAAGACCTGGCTGCCATCACCGAGTCACTTGCAAATTCTAAGTCGGCAATGATCGTGAGCTTTACAAAGCTGACGGTGCAAAAGGACCAGGAGTTTCGCAATTCACTCCGCGATGCTGGGGCGCAGTATCAGGTGGTCAAAAACACCCTCGCCCGCATCGCGGTCAAGGGGACACAGCTTGAGCAGGCAACTGAGGCTTTCAAGGGCGTCACGGCTATCGCGTGGACAGAGAATGATCCGGTCATTCTTTCAAAGGCGATCAGCAAGTTCATGAAGGACAATGCCGAGACGTACACCTTTAAAACCGGTGTCGTTGAGGGCAAGCTCGTGGACCTCGCGCAGCTTACGACGATCGCAAATTTGCCGTCGAAGGAAGATCTGATCTCTAAACTCCTCTTTGTGCTCAATGCACAGGCGCAGCGGATAGTTACGGTTATCAATGCGGTGCCGCGTGATCTTGCGGTCGTGATCAAGCAGATCGGGGAGCAGGAAGGCCGTGCCGCAGGCACGCCCAAGGTCGAGGCGGCCGCACCTGCTGAGAATGAAGGTGCCGACGACGCGGCTGCCGCTGAGGTTGCTGCAGACGTTCCTTCGAGTGAAGGTGTCGATGACGCAGCCGCCGCGGAAGTTGCTGCTCCCGAGGCAGCCGCGACAGAAGCCACAGCGGAATCTGCTGCCAACGCACCGGACGACGCTGCGCAGGCTGAGGCCGAGAACAAACCGGCAGAGGAGCCGGCTGCGGAATAGATAAGTTTTTGTTCTAAGTGCATGCACTAGAACATTTAAGCCGTACTCAAGGTAAAACGAGCCAGTGATTTGTCAGGTCACAATTGGCTTCGGATGTGAAGGAAAAGGTGATGCAACCCGGTTCCCAATGTCCCTGGGTTCTAAACGGCGGAAGCGGTCTGGGTCGTAATTCGATCCCTGCCATTTACTAATAGAAGAACCCTAAACAGGAGATAGAATAATCATGGCAATCACGAAGGATGAGGTAGTTGATTTTTTGAAGGGCATGACCCTTCTCGAGGCTTCTGAGCTTGTTAAGGAGCTTGAGGAAGTGTTTGGCGTATCGGCCGCCGCGGCCGCCGCACCGATGATGATGGCTGCCCCCGCGGGTGGCGACGCTGCTCCGGCCGCTGAGGAGAAGGATACGTTTGATGTGATCCTCCAGTCAGCCGGCGGCAATAAGATCGCGGTCATCAAGGTCGTTCGCGAGGTCGTCTCGGGTCTCGGTCTTAAAGAGGCCAAGGACCTGGTCGACGGTGCTCCAAAGACCCTTAAGGAAGGCGTTTCGAAGGCAGAGGCCGACGAGATCAAGACCAAGCTTACCGAGGCCGGCGCAACCGTCGAGGTCAAGTAGCTTTAGATCCGGGTGAACGCGTCCAGGCTCTGCGGCATCATACCGTCAGAGTTTGGACGCGTATCGCCCTTGAAAAAAGCGCCTGCAACGGCTCATGAGGCCTTGCAGGCGCGCTTTTTCGGCGCTACACTAATCGATTCACGCCCTTTTGTCATTTTGGCGTGGTTTGCCGGTGAGAGCCGGTTATTAGGCGGCAATCATTGCGGGGATCCGCAGCAGTGTGGGGAGTTGGTGGCCTTTTTAGACTCTCTCGAACAACTAGGCAGATAGGCAATAACTGCAAAAAAAGCGGTGTGGGTAAACTTTACCCTCGACCGCATTTGCCGTCTTTATCGCACACGTAATGGCTGGGGAGACGCGACTTTTTCAAGGGCATCGTACCAGCACGGCGCACAAAAAGCAACAGGTTTTTTAATAAGCCCGCTATCGTTTATATGATCAACAATCCTCTTCAAAGCGGCTCGAATGGACTTGGCATCAGGACGAGTCAATCACCGGAGCGCGTGGATTTTTCGAAGATCTACACCTCGGCCCAGATCCCAAATCTTATCGAGGTCCAGCGAGAGTCCTATAATCGCTTCCTCCAGATGGATATGCTCCCTGAGGAGCGCGACTTCATTGGACTGCAGTCCGTGTTCTCGTCGATCTTCCCGGTCTCCGATTTTCGTGAGACGGCGACGCTCGAGTTTGTCGAGTACCAGATCGGCAACTGGCAGTGTAAGTGCGGCAACCTCGAGGGGCTTGAGCACCTGCGCGCCAACTGTAAGAACTGCTCGGCCAAGATCAAGGTCGATCCCTTCTCGCCGGCGGAGGTGCTGTGTACGAACTGCGGCACGTTCAACGCGGTCCGTCCCAATCTCTGCAACAACTGCGGCGAGCCTGTCGGGCTCAAGCACAAGCACGACCAGCAGGAGTGCCAGGAGCGGGGAATGTCGTACAGCGTCCCGCTCAAGGTCAAGATCCGCCTGACGGTGTATGACAAGGACCCAGACACGAACGTCTCGACCATCCGCGATATCAAGGAAGAGGACGTTTTCTTCGGCGAGATCCCGCTGATGACGGACAACGGTACATTCATCATCAACGGAACCGAGCGGGTGATCGTATCGCAGCTGCACCGCTCACCGGGCGTCTTCTTTAAGGGAGACCGCGACGAGTACTTAGCGAAGATCATCCCCTATCGCGGTTCGTGGGTAGAGTTCGAGTACGACCAAAAGGGTCTGCTACACGCACGCCTCGGTAAGAGGAAGATCATCGCGACCGTCTTTCTGCGGGCACTCGGCCTCTGGCTCAATCCGCAGATCGACATGAAGACGGTCTCCGATTCGATCCTCGAGGAGGTCGTCAAATCGAGTGAGTATTCGGACAGCGAGATCCTCAAGCTCTTTTACAATGTCGACACCGTCACGGTCGAAAAGGGCAGGTTCGCGCTAAAGGTCAAGCCGGAGGGGGATACCAATCTCGTTGGCATGCGTGCGGATGAGGACCTCAAGGACAAGGCTGGCGAGGACGTCGTTCGCAAAAACAAAAAGGTTACCAAGTCAGCGATCGCCGACCTTCGCAAGCTGAAGAAGGCAAGCATTCTTGTCGCTCCGGCGGATCTTGAGGGTGCCTTCGCTGTCGACGACATCGTCAACACCGAGACTGGTGAAGTGGTCGTCGAAGCGAATACTGAGGTCGTCGCCGGCAAGCTGCAGCAGATCATTGAGGAGGGCGTAGCGGAATTCAACGTCTTCTTCCCGCAGCGTGACGTGATCGGCGAGATCATCGCCGCGACGCTTCGTAAAGACCCGATCCAGAAGCCGGTCGATGCGCTGCTCGAGATCTACCGCAAGATGCGACCCGGCGATCCGCCAACGGTCCCTACGGCTTACAGGCTGCTCGAGGGAATGTTCTTTGACACGCGTCGGTTCGACCTATCGCGGGTTGGACGATTGAAATTCAACATCAAAATGGGCCGGCCGGACCTTGACCGTCTGACGGACCCGCTGCTTGCTCCGCAGGATTTCCTTGAGGTGATCAACTACCTGCTTCGCATGAAGCGTGATAGTGAAAACTACTCGCAGGATGACATCGATCACCTGGGCAACCGCCGCGTCCGCGCTGTTGGAGAGCTGCTCGAGAATCAGTTTCGTATCGGTCTAGAACGGATGGAGCGGGCTATCAAGGAGAAGATGTCGATCCAACAGGACATGTTCACCACGATGCCGCGCGACCTCGTAAACGCAAAGCCGGTGACGGCCGCGGTCCGCGAGTTCTTTGGCTCGTCGCAGCTGTCGCAGTTCATGGACCAGACGAATCCGCTGTCGGAGATCACGCACAAGCGTCGTCTCTCGGCACTCGGACCAGGCGGCCTGTCGCGTGAGCGTGCAGGATTTGAGGTCCGCGACGTTCACCCGACGCACTACGGCCGCATCTGCCCGATCGAGACGCCTGAGGGTCCGAACATCGGTCTGATCTCTTCACTCTCGTGCTTTGCCCGTATCAATGAATTCGGTTTTATCGAGTCGCCATATCGCAAGGTCGAGGATGGTCGCGTGATCGAGTACGTTAGGGTGCAAAACGGCGGCGATACTAAGTTCAAGCCGGGCGATCATGTCCCGCTCGAGGATGTTGAGGCGGCGAACCGCAAGGCACACCGAGCAGGTGATAAGGAGGCGGTTTTTGAGCCGTGGCCTTTTTACCTCACGGCATGGGAAGAGGACCGCTACATCATTGGGCAGGCCAACATTGTCCTTGATGAAAAAGGCCATTTCGTAAATGAGCGGAACGCGGCACGGCAAAAGGGTGAATTCATCACGGCCGACAAGATGGAGACACAGTACATGGACGTCTCGCCGAAGCAGCTCGTTTCGGTTGCGGCCTCGCTGATCCCCTTCCTTGAGAATGATGACGCCAACCGTGCTCTCATGGGTTCAAACATG
>JBJMGO010000359.1:0-3865 GCA_045807825.1 Pyrinomonadaceae bacterium
ACGCTGATCCTCATCATTCTCGCGATCTTCGCCGTTGCCGTCATGTATTCGTCGGTTGGGCATGGAGGCGCGTCGGGGTATTTGGCGGTGATGGCGTTTATGGGCGTGGCGTCGGAGATCACGCGGCCGACGGCGCTCGTGCTAAATCTGTTTGTCGCATCGATCGGGACATACCAGTTTTGGCGTGCGGGGTATTTTAAGTGGCGGGTGTTTTGGCCGTTTGCGTTGACGTCGATACCGTTTGCTTTTTATGGTGGGATCATCACCCTTTCGCCGGGCGTTTATACGATCACGCTCGGTGTGGTCTTGTGTCTCGCGGCGTTGAGACTCGCCGTTCGATTAAAGAATGACGATGAGACAAAGGATCCGCCGATCGTCGCCGCACTTCTGATCGGTGCGGCGATCGGGCTGCTGTCTGGAATGGTCGGTGTCGGCGGCGGCATCTTTTTGACGCCGGTGCTGCTGCTTATGAGATGGGCCCAAACGAAGACAGCGGCCGCGGTGTCGGTGGTTTTTATCCTCGTCAACTCGATCGCCGGATTGGCCGGCAACTTCCTCTTTGGACGTGGAGCGAACATCTTTAACCTGCCGACGAACGTCTGGCTGTGGATCGCGGCGGCTGTCGTCGGCGGGCTGTTGGGGTCGATCTTGGGAGCAAAGCGCTTTAACTCGATGACGCTCAGGCGTGTGCTCGCGACGGTGCTTCTTTTTGCTGCTGTGAAATTGATCACGGGTTAGGCGCAAATCGCCCGCAAAGTGCATCCAATAGGGACAGATCGCGGACCGATAGAACGCCGATAAAGCGGATCGGACGGATTTTCGCGGATCTGAAATGGGAATATAGTCGTTATCTGATCTGTGACCATCCGCCCGCATCTGCGTTTATCAGCGTTCTATTCCGTGACTGTCCTCGCATCGCTCGCGGGTACATGTCTCGCGCAGTCGGGGCGTACGAAAGCTACCCCGACGCCGACACCTAAAAAGATCACTATCGAGGGCCCATCGATACTGAGCACGCCGGATCCTGCGACGCGTCCGAAAGCCACTCCGACACCAAGAGCCGATACTGAAGACGTCATCAAGGTCGAATCGGCGCTTGTGCCGATCCCGGTCTCGGTACTCGACGAACGCGGACGGGCGATCGCCTCGTTAAGGCTCCAGGATTTTGAGTTGAAGATCGATGGAAAGCTCGCTGACATCTCCGACATCTCGCACAACGAGATGCCGATACGCCTCGCGATGCTATTCGATAATTCGTCGAGTGAGAATCTGTCGCGCGATTTTGAGAAGGACGCGGCTGTGAGGTTTTTTAAACGGGTGGTGCGGCCCGATCGCGATCAGGCATGCCTCTACACGATCGCCGACGACGCCCGACGCGAACAGCCTTTTACATCGAACGTGGACCTGCTCGTGCGCACCATTCGCGACTTCCCGTCGCCAGCCGGTGCGACGGCAATTCTCGATGGGATCATTGACGCAGCAAGTTATCTGCGCTCGACGGACGGCCGTCGCGTGATGGTCATCGTGTCCGACCTCGAGGACAATTACAGCGATCCGCGGACGACCATGGAGATGGTCCTCAAGAGTCTGCAGGTGTCGAATGTTGAGGTCTTTATCGTAAATACAAAGGAGTTTGAGAACTACAAGCTCACCGGCGCACGCGGCGGCAACGCGAATATTCAAGCCCTCAGCGCCACGCGCCGCATGCAGGACATTACCCGCGAAACCGGCGGCGCCGTCTACTCGCCCATAAACGAGCACGAGATGCAGGACGCATTCGACCAGATCTCCGCCGAGCTCTCGCAGCAGTACATCCTCAGCTATTACCCCGAAGACGACAGCGGCGATCGAGGGAAATTTCGTGAGATAACATTGAGCGTCAAAGGCAAAGCAGGCTATCAAGTGCGCACGCGGAAGGGGTATTATGTGCCGCGAAAATAGCTTCAAGAGAGAAGAAGTAACCACGAAATAACACGAACAGACACGAACCCGTTCATTCGAGTTAACCCGGTTCGTGTTTGTTCGTGTATTTTCGTGGTTAGGTTTTTATTGAATGCTTTCTGCTCATCTCGAACAATTTTTGCAGCATTTGAAGTACGAGCGTAACGTCTCGCCTCACACGTTGCGTAACTATACCTCGGACCTCGAGCAGTTTCGGGATCATCTTCTTGCGGTTGAGAAGCGAGAGGATTTTCCGGTTGAGCAGATCGATCGTCTGACGATCCGGGAATGGATGGCGGAGCTGCATGCCGGGCATAAAAAGGCGTCGGTCGCGAGGAAGCTCGCGAGCCTGCGCACGTTTTTTCAGTTTCTCGTGCGTGAGGGGAAGCTCGAGGCGAACCCCGCCAAACAGGTCGCGACGCCCAAGATCGAGCGCAAACTCCCCAATCATCTGACGATGGAGGACGCAGTGCGGTTTATCGAGACGCCGGACGTGGATACCGATCTCGGGACGCGCGACCGGGCGATATTGGAATTTTTGTACGCTACCGGAATTCGCGTAGGCGAGCTCGTCGGGATCGATGTGCAGGATGTGGATTTTCGCTCGCGGCTCGTGCGGGTCACCGGCAAGCGTAAAAAGGAGCGGATCGTGCCGTTTGGCGAGCCCGCAGGTCAGGCCGTGATGCTCTACATTCAACAGACTCGCGAGACCTTTTTGCTCAATGCTCCGATCACGGAACGCGATCCTCGCGCGCTATTTCTCAACTATCAAGGCACGCGGATCACGACGCGTTCGGTGGGGCGAATGATCGACAAATACATCAAGCAGTGCGCCGACATTCATGCGATCTCACCGCACTCGTTGAGACACACGTTCGCCACGCACCTGCTCGACTCGGGCGCGGACCTTCGCGACATCCAGGAGCTGCTTGGACATGCTCGTTTGTCGACCACGCAGATCTACACGCAAGTCTCAATGGAAAAGATGATCGAGGTGTATGATAAGGCTCATCCCAAAGCCTAAGTTACGGTGCCTTATATGAACAAAGCCATTGCGTTATCCGTGCTCATTCTCTTGGCGAGTATCGCGGCGTCCGCGCAACTTTGTCCCGGCAGCCATCTTAATTATTACGTTCGCGATGCGCATGGGAAATTGTTCGACCCGGATACGAATGGGCTGATCTATGAGCAGCCGGGTGTCGAGGCGAACGCCTACACGCACTGGGACATACGCCCGCAAAACTCGTATCGCAACAATGGCATCGATGCACCGAGCGACATCGTTGATTTTGACAAGAAGAATAAGAGTCTCACGATCGGCGGGATGTGCGGCTTTCGCGGGCCCGTGGACCTCAAGCTCACGCTGAACGGCAAGGTGATGGAGCTGCACTTTGGTCTGCCGGATATGGGCGACGGCACGTTGAGTGCAAACTTCACTGTCGACGCACTGCCGTTCGAGCCGGGTAAATTCACGATCGATCTGACAAAGCCGACGTCCAAGGCAAGGTACGCCGGTCCGGGCGGTTACTTTGCCGCCGCGAACTGGAAGAAGGTCGAATAGCAACCTCGCCATTCCAAGCTCACCAGACCGCCGCGGGCGAATTCCCTCCCCCGTTGCCTAACGGCGGCGGCAATGTATCATCTAGGTTATGACCGGTAACGAGATCCGATCGAGATTCCTGGACTATTTTGCGCGCAACGGGCATAAGGTCGTGCATTCGTCGCCGCTCTTGCCGGCGAATGATCCGACGCTGCTGTTTACAAATGCGGGGATGAATCAATTCAAGGACGTATTTTTGGGTAACGAGAAGCGCGACTACACGCGTGCGTGCTCGTCTCAAAAGTGCATTCGTGCGGGCGGCAAGCACAACGATCTCGACGAGGTCGGAAAGACAGCGAGGCACCAGACATTTTTTGAGATGCT
>JBJMGO010000360.1:0-5285 GCA_045807825.1 Pyrinomonadaceae bacterium
AAGTACGCCGAGCCGGGCATCATCTTCATCGACGAGGTCAATCGCCACAATCACATGACGCGGTCGATGGGCCCGATCCTCGCCTGCAACCCTTGCGGCGAGCAGATGCTGCACTTCAACAACTCGTGCAATCTCGGATCGATAGATGTCGCAAAGTTCTTTAAGACGAATGCCAACGGCGACGGCATCGTCGATTGGGAACGGCTTTCGAACGTCACCCATCTCTGCACGCGGTTCCTCGATAACGTGGTGGACGCCGGACACTTCCCACTGCCTGAGATCGACGATGTCGTCAAGCGGACCCGTCCCGTCGGCCTCGGCATCATGGGTTTTGCCGACCTCTGCCTAAAGCTCGGCGTGACCTACGGCACGGACGAGTCGATCGACCTGATGGAAAAGGTCATGGGCTTTGTCCGCCGCGAATCCTGGCTCGCATCACTGCGTATCGGTGAGGAGAAGGGCGTGTTTCCGGAGTTTGAGGCGAATCGCGACGCCTACGCTTCGTTCATCTACGACGAGATCGGCATCCCGCGTGACATCCCGCTCACGCCGCGCAATTACGAGGTCACGACGATCGCACCTACGGGAACGATCTCACTCGTTGCCGAGACTTCGTCCGGGATCGAGCCAAACTTCTCCTGGGCTTACGTTCGTCAGGACACGCTCGGCACACGCACGTATGTCCACACTGAGGCCGCACGAGCACTCGGCGTTGAGGTCGATCAAACGAATGAGGACTCTATCCGTGACGCCGCACAGTACGTCGTCGAGCACGAGGACGAGCTGCCCCCGCACTTCATCTCAGCTATGAGCATCGGCTCAAAGCAGCACGTTAAGGTCCTCGCCGCCGCACAGCGTCACGTTGATAACTCGATCTCTAAGACTTGCAACGGCGCCAACGACGACACCGTCGAATCCGTCGACGAGCTATACCACCTCGCCCGCCAGCTCGGCTGCAAGGCCGTCAGTTACTACCGCGACGGCAGCCGCGAGAATCAAGTGCTCAACACGATGAAGAAGTCAGAACCGCCTGCATTGGCGGTCGGCCAGTCCGCTGGGCAAGAGATGGCGGGATCGTCCGAAAGCACGCCTATGCCCTCGCAGGCCTTCAACCCCTCTTCCACCGGCGAACGCGTCGAGCGTCCCCGCGAGCTCCAGGGCTCTACGTGGCGTATCCCTTTTGATACTCAGAACCTCTACGTGACCGTGAATCACGACGGCGAGCGGATCCTCGAGGTCTTTTCCGCAGGCCCCATCAGCGCAGGCGTCGGACTGCTTGCATCAAAGATGCTTCGCGGCGGATTTGAGCCGCACGAGGTCGCGAATAGCCTAAACAAGGTCACGGGCACCCACGCAGTTTGGTTCAACGAGCGTCTGCTCACCTCGCCCGAGCAAGCTGTCGCCGAATGCCTCTTCCTCATCGACCGGCGATTGAAGGGTAAGCCCGAATCGCTCCGCTCGATCCAAAAAGGCTCGATCACCGAGACCCAAACCGGCTCAACGATGTCCTCGATGGTTGGCGAATGCCCCGAATGCAGCGGCCAGCTCGAGCACGTCTCCGGCTGCGACGCCTGCCGCGACTGCGGCTATTCAAAATGTAAGTAAACAAAAACCGGCGGAACACATCTTCTACAGCAGGCTGCTTTCGGACCTGCTGTTTTTTTGTTGCACTCCGAGTAAACTCGACGTAATGAACAGAACGAGCAGAAGGATCGAAGAAAAGAGACGCTGGACGGCCGCAGTTTTGGTAGGGCTCCTTATCTTTGCGGGTTTGATCACCGGCTCTCAGGTGCAGCGAGTATCCGCTGCGAAAAGTGGCCTGCCTTTGGGAACACCAAGGCTGCTGGGCACGCCGATCCGCGCCGACCTACCTCCGCCAACTCCCGTTCCGATGACGACGGCAACAGCGACGCCGGCTCCGGTTTCCACGCCAATGCTCGCGGACCTGCAGACGGCGATCCGCCAACGCCTCTTTGACCCGGCGGCTCGTCACGGCCGCGTTGGGGTAAAGGTCATCTCCCTCTCTACCGGAAAGGCCGTCCTCGACCAGGACGCGGACAAATACTTTATCCCCGCGTCCAACATGAAGAATTTCACCGTCGCCGCCGCGATGGAGAAGCTCGGCCCAAATTTCAAATTTGTCACCAGCATTTACGCCGCCGCTCCGCCTGATAGCAGCGGCACGGTCAAAGGCGATCTCCGCGTTTACGGCCGGGGTGATGTCTCGATCTCCCCTCCGTTCGCGACCGCGGATCCCAACAGCGTCGACGTCTATTACGAACGCATGGACGCGCTCGCAAGCGCGATCGCCGCCGCCGGCGTCAAGCGCATCGAGGGCAATATCATCGGGGACGAGAGCTATTTCAGCGGTCACGCCGTGCCCTACACGTGGGAATGGGACGACATGCAGTCGTACGATGGTGCCGAGGTCTCTGCCCTGCCGCTCAATCTGAACGCCGTCACTCTCATCATTCGCGGCGGCAAGCCTGGTCAGCCGTGCTCAGTCGAGCTCGGACCGCCGACGCTGGTTTATCAGGTCACTAACACCTGCGTCACCGCAGCCGCCGGTGCCCATCGTGGCGTTGGCCTCGACAAAGCTCTCGAGCGTAATTCGGTCGTCGTCTCGGGCAGCATCGCCGCCGGGGAAAGATGGGCCACATCGATCAGCGTGACGCACCCGGCGGAGAATTTCGTAGCTATGGTCAAGGATCGTCTCCAGAAGAAAGGTGTCGTCGTCACCGGCGGGTCAAGAGTAATGATCCCCGGCACGAGGCCGGTTGAGCAGACCGTGATAGCTCACTTCGATTCACCTCCATTCAGCGAGATCGCCGCAAAAACGATGAAGCCCAGCCAGAACATGTTCGCCGAGACGATCCTTTGGACATTGGGTGAGGAGATCGGCCGGAAGAACGGCGGCACGGGCGACAGCTCAAAGCTCGGACTGGATGTGGTTAAAAGTTTTCTCCAGCAGCAGGTGGGCATTACTGCTGAGGCCTTTGATCCGTATGACGGGAGCGGAATGTCACGCCACGACCTCATCACGCCGGACTCGATCGTTCGCCTATACACGTATATGGCGAAGCAGAGTCCGAATGCCGCTGTCTGGCGCAACGCTCTTGCCGTCGGGGGCGTCGACGGCACGCTTCGAAATCGATTTAAGGGAACGAAGGTCGCCGACAACTTTCACGGCAAGACCGGCACGCTCGATCAGGTCTCAGCTCTCTCCGGCTACGTCACGACTGCCTCGGGCGAGCAGCTCGTCGTCTCGATCATCGTCAACAATGTGCCGAACATCGCGGACCGCCTGCGTATCATCGACGGCATCGTGGTCCAGCTCGCCAACTACACGGGCAGAGTGGATCCGTAAGAAGATTCACCACAAAGGCACAAAGGACACCAAGGGGCGAGAAATAGCCAATCTTCTTCCCTTTGTGTCCTTCGTGCCTTTGTGGTGAATCTACCTCAGCGAATCCAGAAGTTTCTCGTGGATTCCGCCAAAGCCGCCATTCGACATCACCGCTACGACATCACCGTCACGCATCTCGCCTGACAGCGAAGCTACGATCGCGTCCGCGTCAGCGAATGTTGAAGCCCGCTTTCCCGTAGCCGCTATGTCGGAGACGAGCTTCTCGACATCGAGCAGCGTATCGCCATAGTTCTTCGCATCCTCAGGATTAAAAACTCCGGCGATGATCACCTCATCTGCGTGAGCGAACGCCCGCTTGTACTGCTCCTCAAATATCGACAATCGCGACGACCTCGACCGCGGCTCAAATATCGCGATCAGTCGATTCGCTGGATACCGCTGCCTGAGTGCTTTGAGCGTCTCATCAACCGCCGTCGGATGATGAGCAAAATCATCGATCACCGTCACGCCCCGCTCGACGCCACGCACCTCCATCCGACGCTTGACGGATTTAAAGGTGTCGAATGCGTCCTGCATCTTCTCCCGCGAGATGCACCACGCATCCGCCGCGATGATCACCGAGAGGCAATTGCGAATGTTGAATTCGCCGATCATCCCCGTCGTAAATTCAGCCCAACGCTCCCGATCGCGGTACACCGCAAACTTAGTTCCCGCTTCCGAAAATTCGATCTCTCGTGCTTGCCACTTGGCCGATTCAGACAATCCAAACGTCTCGACCGTCGTAAATAAACGGCCCTTCATCGACTCCAAAACGCTCACGACCTCCGGCGAATCTACACCGCAGATCAGTCGTCCATTTCCCGGCACGAGATTCGCGAGGCGCGAGAATTGCCACTTGATCGCGTCGATGTCCTTGTAAATGTCGGCGTGATCAAACTCGATGTTGCCAATGATCGCGATCTCCGGCAGGTACGACATGAACTTCGGCTTTTTATCAAAGTAAGCCGTGTCGTACTCGTCGCCCTCGATCACAAAATAATCGCTCTCCGTCACGCGGAATGACGCGCTAAAATTTTGCACGACGCCTCCGACGAGGAACGTCGGATCGAGCCCTCCAACCTCGCACACCCATGCTGCCAGCGAAGTCGTCGTCGTCTTTCCATGCGTCCCCGCTATGACCAGTGAACGCCGCCCCCGAATAAATTCCTCCCGCACCGTCTCCGCCTGCGACCGGTAAACGAGCTTACGGTTCAGCACTTCCTCAAGCTCCGGATTCCCACGCATGATGGTGTTACCCACGACCGTGATGTCACGCTCGAGGTCTGTGTTCTCAGCCTTGTAGCCGGTCATTATCTCGATCCCAAGCTCCTCGAGCTGCGTCGACATCGGCGGATAGACGTTCTGGTCCGAGCCGGTGACAACGTGCCCGCGTGCCTGCAGCATCCCGGCTAGCGAGGCCATCGCCGTACCGCAAATTCCGATCAGGTGATAGTGCATGAATGGTAAAAAAGGCCGTTCTGTGGCACATTCATTGTCGAATACGGTGGCGCAAAAATCCACTCCGGCCCATATTCAAAATCACATGAAAACAAAACTGCTGGCCATACCATTCGTCACGTTCGTCCTCTGTGTCCTATCCGCCGCCGCCTCCGCCCAGGAGCCTAAGTGCACTGAGCAGGGATCGATCCGAAGCGTGATCTCAGCGCGAACGGGTAATTTTGAGACAGTGACCTTCACTATCATCGGTAAATCGCTTCCTGACAGCGTCGAGGTGACGAACGTCAAGCCTCCGATCACAAATTACGGCGGCGACAACCTCCACATGAAAGGCCCGGCCTACAAGAGCGTCAGCCTGCACATGGTCCCGTGGAACTGCATCTCCCGCAACGACTTTCTCGCCGCGACCAAAACCATCCGC
>JBJMGO010000361.1:0-2800 GCA_045807825.1 Pyrinomonadaceae bacterium
ACGCTGCCGGCCAATCAGCTCCCACTCGGTCTGTGGCTGGAGTCCGACCGGATGCGTTCACTCGCTGTGACACAGGAGAATCTCGATAACCAGCGCGACGCTGTAAAGGAAGAAAAGCGGCTTCGCTACGATAACCAGCCTTACGGTCAGATATTCGATCTGATCAACGAGATGATCTTTAAGAACTTTGCCAACTCCCACTCGACGATAGGCTCAATGGAGCACCTCGACGCCGCGACGGTTGAGGATGTGCAGGAATTCTTTAAGATCTTTTACGCACCTAACAACGCGGTGCTGGTCCTCTCGGGCGCTTTTGAGATGGATGAGGCAAAGCAGCTGATCCAGACGTACTTTGGCGATATTCCTTCGCAAGCCTTGCCGCCTGCTCTCGACGTTACCGAACCGACGGAGGTCGCAGCGACCTATCGCGAATGGGAGGACAAGCTGGCACCCTTCCCGGCGTTCCTCATCGGCTGGAAGATCCCGCAGCGCCGCGCGCCTGAGTTCTACGCGTTATACCTTGCCGGCAAGGTCCTCTACGACGGCGAGAGCTCGCGGCTTTATCAAAAGCTCGTTAAGGGCGACGAGTCCGTGATCCAGCTCTTTGGTTTTACCGACGAACGGCGCGGCCCGTCCAGCATCTTTATCGGAGCGATTCCCAAACCAGACAAGGACCTCTCGCAGATCCGCGGGACCATCAACTCTGAAATTCACGATCTCGCCGCTCACGGGCCCACTGCCGAGGAGATGGAGAAGCTCGAGAATCAGCTGATCAACGATGCGGTGCGAATGCGGCAATCGTCGATGTCGCGTGCGCAGGCGATCGCGGAGTTCGCCCTTTACGACGGTGATCCGGATCTCGCGAATCACGAGCTCGAGGAGCTGCTCGCTGTTACTCCCGAGCAGATCCGCCACGCCGTCGGCACCTTTCTCAACACCGAAAATCGAGCCCTGCTTGACGTCGTGCCCGCCGGAAGAGGATAGATGGACACAGCTATAAAGAGACAAGCACCACCCACACCGCTCGCACCGATCGCGTTCGATATACCGCAGCCGTTTCGGACAAAGCTGGCGAATGGGCTCGAGGTTATCCTCTTCGAGAACAAGCGCCTGCCGCTCGTGAGCTTTAGGCTCGCCTTCAAGTCAGGCGACGTCAACGATCCGGAAGGGAAAACCGGCCTCACATCGGCGATCGCATCCATGCTCACAGAAGGAACCGCGACTTACACGAGCAAACAGCTTGCTGAAAAGGTCGAGCGGCTCGGTGCAAACCTCAACGCCCATTCATCGGATGACTTCACTATCGTCTCCGCGTCCGCTCTATCGCTTTACGCCCTCGAGGTCCTCGACCTCTTAGCCGAGGCGACGCTGCGCCCGACATTTCCGGAGAGTGAGCTGGACCTATATCGCCGGAACACCGTTGAGCATCTGAAATTCCAGCGTTCACAATCATCTTTTCTAGCCGGTGAGCAGGCTGCACGGCTCATCTATGGCAAGCATCCGTACGCGACGGTGTCGCCCAACGCCGCCGATGTCGAGTCGCTCGAGCGGGATACACTTGAGGCCTTTCACGCGAGCACATATATCCCCAACAACGCCATGCTCATTGCTGTCGGCGATGTGGACCACGACGAGTTTATGCAGGAGGTCGAGGAGCAGTTCGGCTCATGGCCGCAGGGAAGTGCGCCGTCATTCAATGACGCCCCGCCGCCGCAACGCGATTCTCGCTCCATCACTATCGTTGACCGCCCGGGCTCGGCACAATCGAACATCGTCCTCGGCAATCTCGCTATAGATCGTACTTCGCCGGATTACTTTCCCGTGCTGGTGATGAATCAGGTCTTAGGTGCCGGTGCCTCGTCGCGTATTTTCATGAACCTACGCGAGGAGAAAGGCTACACCTATGGGGCCTACACGCGGCTCAATTCAAAACGGCTCGCGGGTGACATTGAGGCGACCGCGGAGGTTCGCAACGAGGTCACGGGTGATTCACTAGAGGAATTCTTCTACGAGCTTGAGCGGATCCGGGATGAGGACGTTCGCGAGGACGAGATCGCCGATGCAAAAAGCTTCTTGACGGGTGTTTTTCCGATCCGTGCGGAGACTCAAGAGGGACTTACAAACCTGATCGTCAACCAGCACCTCTATGGCCTCGCTGACGATTACCTCCAAACCTATCGCGAGCATGTCGATGCCGTCACCATTGCCGACGTCCGCACCGCCGCCGAGAGGTATGTACGCCCAGCCGAAATGGCTATCGTCATCGTTGGCGATGCCTCAGAGGTCCATGACCAGGTCAAACCCTACGCCGACACCATCGAGCTTTACGACGCCGAAGGCAACAAGAAGTAACCACGAAAATACACTAAAGGACACTAACAAGAGAGGTCATCTCCTGTTTGTGTCCTTTCGCGCAATTTCGTGGTTACTCTTATCCCGGTTGTGTGAATTGGATTATCGCAAACGGAGCTCCGCAGCAATCCATGCACATCGCCATACGGCCAACATTTGGCGCGTCAAAGGGTCCGTGCTTGACGGTGCCGCCCTCAGCTTTGATCTTCTCGCAGGTTTCGTCGGCATTCTCGACGGCGATATAACTCTGCCAGTGAGAGGGCACATTCGGTGGCCAGTTCTCATCGATCTGCATCATTCCGCCGCGTGCCTGCCCGTCCATGTGGATCTCACGGTAGGCCATCGGCGTGATCTTTGACTGCTCGATCGTCCAGCCGAACATCTGCCGGTAAAAATCAGCAGCCTTATCGACATCTTTCGTCGCCAGCTCACGCCAGCAGATCGTTCC
>JBJMGO010000362.1:0-2775 GCA_045807825.1 Pyrinomonadaceae bacterium
TGACCGGCGTTTGCTCTTGGCGATCGTCTGACGATCACTCGGTTTTAGTACCGCACTCGGGGCAAAACTTTGCACCGGGAGCGAGCTCGTGCTGACAGTTGGAGCAATGAGGTTTCTCCTGGGTGGAGCCACACTCGGAGCAGAACTTTGCTCCCTCACGAAGCTCGGCACCGCACTTCACGCATGGGACCTTAGCGACCTCCATCTTGGCTCCACAGTCGGCACAGAATTTTGCTTGCGGCTGATTGGCTTTCCCGCAGCTCGGGCAAGGTACTGTTGCCCCACCACCGGCCGGAGCACCGCCGCCCGGCTGAGCTTGTCCCTGACCGGCGGCTTGCTGACCAAAGACGTTCGCCATCTGACCGCCGACGGCAAAGCCGGCCCCGAGGCCGGCACCCAAACCCGCACCGCCGCCTTCATTCTGAGCTGCGTCACGCAGAGCGTCAGCCGCCTGAAACTGCATATACCGCTGTGCGTCGCCGAGCGCTCCCATCGAGGCACGCTTGTCGATGGCTTCTTGGACAGCCTCAGGAACCGAGATGTTCTCAATAAAGAACTTGGTGACCTCGATCCCCCAGTCCTTAAATCCGTCGTTGATATTCCCACGGATCCGCTCGCCCATCTCTTTGTACTGGGCAGCAAGGTCGAGTGCCGGGATCTTTAGCTCGCCGAGAGCATCCGTAAATTCTGTGACGACCGCCCTCTTGAGCTGGACGTCGATGTCGTCAGTGTTGAACTGAGCATTCGTCCCGGCGATCTGCTTTATGAACTCAGCCGAGTCCACAACGTGCAGGCTGTACGCACCAAATGCACGCAGCTGCACGATGCCAAAATCCGAGTCGCGGAGCATGATGGGGTTTGACGTGCCCCACTTCATGTCGGTGAACTGCTTTGTATTGACGAAGTAGACCTCCGACTTGAATGGCGAGTCAAAGCCGTACTTCCACGCGCCGAGCTTCGACAGGATCGGCGTGTTGCCGCCGTCTATCGTGTAGCGACCGGGCGTGAAAACATCCGCGACCTGTCCCTCGTAGACGAAGACCGCGCTCTGCGACTCGCGCACGATCAGCTGCGCGCCGTTTTTGATCTCCTGTCCCTCGACGGGATAGCGATAGACGATGGTGTCGCCCGTGTTGTCTAGCCACTCGATGACCTCAATGAACTGGTGCATCGCGGCGTCTTTTACTTTGTCAAATATGCTCATTGGAGGACCTCCATTTGTCCCAATCAGACTAACGATAAAATAACACGGGAAGTTTCGCTGGAGAATGTCAGGATATCAGCTCCCCGGCGGATGCGAGGGCAGATTGAAAGAAAATGTTGCTAAAGGTAACCCTTCGGCATACACTAGGTTCGAAATCAATAACCTGAAGGGAGTTCGAATGTTTATATCTCGCTTACTGACCTCGGTTCGCGTCTATGCTCCGCGCCTCACATGGCTGCCGTTATTGATAATGGCTCCGCTGATTGCCAATGGGCAGACGCCTTGTACCGGAGTGACCGCGGCAACCGTCGCGCCGCCTTTCAATGCGTCATATTCCTGCGTAGGTCTCGGCGGAGTTCCGGGCGTGCCGGCAAGCTACGGCGGACTGACACTGAAATACGACGATCCTAATGTGCTGCTGATCGGTGGGGCTGCGAACGGGTCGACAGGCGCCATCTATCAGATCGGCGTTGTACGGGATGCCGCGACCAAGCATATTACCGGATTCTCGGGGACTGCAACGCTCTACCCGTCTGCAGGCTCCACGCTCGGGCAGAATAATGACGGCGGCGTGATATTCGGTCCCGGAAACGTACTTTTCACCACCGGGTTTCCGATCAATCAGCTTTTCGAATCAAAGCCTGGCTCAGCGGCTCCTGATAAAACTATCGATCTAACCCCACTCGGGATCGGCAGCAGTGTCGGCTCAGTTGCATTCGTACCTAACGGATTTCCCGGTGCCGGCCAGATGAAGATAGTCTCGTATAGCGCGAGCACGTGGTACTCCACTACGATCGCACCTGATGCTAACGGCACATATGACGTAACCTCTGCGACCTCTATTACACCCGTCGGTACTGGCCCCGAAGGTATAGCATTCGTACCATTGAATTCACCGGTCTTTGCGCCCGGCAGTTTTAACGCGCTTGTGGCACTCTTTGGTTCTGGCAAGGTGGTCACCTTTCAGTTGGATCTGAACGGCGATCCGGTTCCCGCCTCCTCGCGAGACTTCATAACAGGACTGTCCGGCGCGGAGGGTGCCTTTATCGATACCTTGACGGGAGATTTTCTTTTTTCAACGTTTGGCGGAAGTGCACAGGTCATTCGTGTCGGAGGCTTTCTCGCTCCTACCGCGGCGCCGGTCACAATTAGCGGCCGTGTCCTTAGCGCTAGAGCATCCGGACTTAGGAACACAAGGGTAGCGTTGACTGACGAACACGGAGCAACGAGAACGGCGGTCACCAATACTTTCGGGTACTTTTCATTTAACGGGGTTCCAACAGGAGAAAGGCTCGTTTTGAGCGCGTCAGCAAAGGGATATCGTTTCTCCCCGCGGGCTATAACTTTGCACGATAGCCTGACGGACCTGCAGGTGATCGCCGCACCGTGATCAAAGGCTGGTAGAAGTGGCTCGATCGACCGCCGCACGTGAACGCGTGCGGCTCCATATGGTATAGCACAAAAGGGTAGCGACGACCCCGCCCGAGATATCCAGCATCACGTCCCACCCGGAGCTCGTCCGTGACGGCTCGAAGCTTTGGTTGAATTCATCCAGAGACGCGACCACCGCA
>JBJMGO010000363.1:0-4446 GCA_045807825.1 Pyrinomonadaceae bacterium
GCATCGGAGATCGGTGTCGAGCTTCTAACCGAGGACGAGTACCGCGAGCTGCAAACTTTGGGTGAGTTTGATCTAAAGACCTCGAGCTGGGTCGCAACCCCTCCCGAGGTGCGCGAAAAGGGCGGCGCCATCTTCTGCGATCGCCGCTTCGGCCGCGTGTTCACATATCACAACGGTGCTGAGTCATACTATGGTGGAAGAGGTTTTAGAGGGAAACTGGTCGTTTAGAGAAAAAAGTTACGCCATTTGCGACATCTTCGCCATCTTCGCCATGCTGACTTTCGCTAACTCGCGACCTGGCCTTATCCTCGATCCATGAGCAAAGATCACACCCAGCCACAACTAATGACCACTGATAAAAAGATCAACGATTTTGTGGTCCGCTTTGCCAACGTCAACGGCACCGGCTCCGCGTCGGCGAACGCGCTGTTTACCAAGGCCGTGTTTCGCATGGGCGTGCCGGTGACCCCAAAGAATATCTTCCCATCCAACATCCAGGGCCTGCCGACTTGGTACGAGGTGCGTGTCTCGGAGAAAGGCTATCTCGGCCGCCGCGAGGGTGTCGACCTGATGGTCGCCGTCAACCCGCAGTCGATGAAAAAGGACTATGCCGAGGTGCGTGAGGGTGGATACTTCGTCTACGACAGCACCAAGCCGCTGCATCCGAGTTACGACCGCACCGACATTACCCACCTCGGCATCCCCATGACCGAGCTCTGCAACGCCGAGTACACCGACGCGCGGCAGAGGCAGCTTTTCAAGAACATCGTCTATATCGGTACACTGTCGGCACTTTTTGATATCCCCTTTGACGTTTTAGAGGGTCTGATCGGTAATCAGTTCAAGGGTAAGGAGAAGCTGATCGCTCCAAACATTACGGCCCTCAATCTTGGTGTAAGTTACGCTCGCGAGCATTTTGAATGCCCATTCGACCTGCGGATCGAGAAGCGCGATCTGCTTGGCGACAAGATCCTCTACAGCGGCAATTCAGCATGCGCGCTTGGGGCTATCTACGCCGGTGCGACGGTCGCGGCGTGGTACCCGATCACGCCCTCCACGTCCGTCGTCGATGCATTCGCAAAGTACTGCACAAAGTACCGGGTCGATCCGGAGAGCGGCAAGAATAACTTCGCGATCGTACAGGCCGAGGACGAACTCGCAGCCATCGGGATGGTGATGGGTGCGTCATGGAATGGGGCGCGCGCCTTCACCGCGACGAGTGGACCAGGCGTTTCGCTGATGAACGAGTTCCTCGGTCTTGGCTACTTCGCTGAGATCCCGACCGTCCTGATCGACGTGCAACGGACCGGCCCTTCGACGGGAATGCCGACGCGGACACAGCAATCCGATATTCTGCTCGCCGCCTACGCATCGCACGGCGATACAAAGCACCCGCTGCTGTTTCCGGCGTCGCCGAAAGAAGCGTTCGAGATGACAGCCGCGTCCTTTGACCTTACAGAGCAGCTCCAAACGCCGGTGATCGTCATGACCGACCTCGATCTCGGCATGAACGACCACATCACCGAGCCGCTTCAATGGGACGACTCCCGAGAATACAACCGCGGCAAAGTCCTGACCTCAGCCGAGCTCGACGCGATCGCGCAAGGCTCCATGAACGGCAACGGCCGACGCAGCTCGTCTCATGGCCTGCCCGGCCGCGACGGCAGTGACGAGACCGCCGGCGAGCCGCTCCAGCAGTTTCGCGGCAAATTTGGCCGTTACCTCGACATAGATGACGACGGCATTCCGTACCGGACGATCCCTGGAACCCACACTACATACGGGGCGTTCGTCACGCGCGGCTCTTCACGCGACGAATACGCCGCCTACACCGAGGACGGCGACGCCTACCGCCGCAACGTCGACCGCCTCGCCCGCAAATGGGACACGGCGAAGGAGCTTGTCCCTCAACCGGAATTTTATTCACCGCCCAGACGCGGAGGCGCCGAAGGAGCCGACTCAACGAGCTCCCCTCCTTACGAAGGAGGGGTGGCCGGAGGCCGGGGTGGTTCTCTCGCTAGCAGTGAGCGCGCCGGTGTGATTTATTTCGGCACCTCAACATACGCCGCAGAGGAAGCATTAGAACTGTTAGCGGCGGACGGAGTGATGCTCAATGCCATGCGCCCGCGCGCATTCCCATTCGGCCAAGCATTGCGCGATTTCGTCGACTCGCACGAACGCATCTTCGTCATCGAGCAAAACCGCGACGCCCAATTCCGCAGCCTAATGATGATCGAGCTCGGGACCAACGCCACGAAGCTCATCTCCGTCCTCAACTACGACGGCATGCCGATCACTGCGGACAACATCTTCAGGCAGATACGGTCGTTACAGACCGGAGGCGATACATGACACAAAAACGCTTAGGAACAGTCGTCCCTATGCTGGTCTTGTTCCTCGCGGTGATCTCGTGCGATCGTTCGACCGGCAATTCGAACGTCGCGAAGCCTACACAGGTTGTGGCCTTTCCGTCAATGGTCGGCAAGTCGCTTCAGGAACTGACAACAATGCTCGGGCAACCTACGCCACAGGTACTCTGTTACAACTGGGAGCTTCCTGAGGGCAAGTTAAATGTTTGCTACGAAGGTCACGATGGGAAAAAACTGATGTCGTCGATCACCTACGAATTAATGCCAGATCCAGGTTCTGCATCCGACCGCGGAGTTGGCTCGCCCGCGGAAATGATGGCGCTCCTCAACATCAACGTCGAGGGCAAGGAGGCGGAGGAAAACCGGAGAGGATTCTTCACTTACAACGACATCAGGCTGAACGGTAAGTCGTGCTTTGTCGACATCCACCGGCGGAGTACGAATCTCGTTTTTGGACCGCGGGTCCCGGTATATACGGTTGCGCAACTATACATACGAAATCCGAATATATATTTGTACTCAAGCCTTGATTTGAAAGGAACAGAGACACATCTCTATGAGGAGCGGGCGAACATAGATATCTCCGTCGGCAGCGTGTTGCTGGGGGAGGGAAATTGGGAAGTTTGTACAGAGCCGAATTTTGCAGGTAACTGTAAAATACTTGACGGAATAGGCGAATATTTGGAGAAGCGCAAAAATTTCAGCGCCTTTGGTATCGGCCAAAGGATCAGATCGCTTCGGCCGGTAGAGAGAAACGCGAAGTAGCTCGAATAGTCTTATGACGTACGTCAGATCAACATTTCGCCATCCGGCATTACCAAAGAACGACCTTGGGTACACGGTTGATTATTACGAGGGCTCGCTCTCGACCCTGTGCGCCGGTTGCGGCCATGATTCGATCAACGCAGCCATCGTTGAGTCGTGCTGGGAGATGAATATCGAGCCCCACAAGGTGGCTAAGCTGTCGGGGATCGGTTGCTCCTCAAAATCGCCGGCCTACTTTTTGTCGAATTCGCATGGGTTTAATTCCGTGCACGGGAGGATGCCGAGTGTTGCGACGGGTGCGAACTTGGCGAATCGCGCCCTGATCTATTTCGGCGTCTCGGGTGACGGCGATACGGCGTCGATCGGGATGGGGCAGTTTGTTCATGTTGTGCGTCGCAACTTGAACATGGTCTACCTCGTGATGAACAACGGCTGCTACGGCCTGACCAAGGGCCAGGACTCCGCGACCGCCGACGCCGGATCTAAAAACAAGACCGGACACGAGAATCTCTTTGAGGCGATCGACCTCGCCAGCCTCGCGATAGAGCTCGGCGCGACATTTGTCGCACAGAGCTTCTCCGGCGATAAGGAGCAGCTCGTCCCGCTTTTGAAAGCCGCGATGAAGCACAACGGCTTCGCACTGCTGAATGTCATCTCGCCGTGCGTGACATTCAACAACAACGCCGGCTCGACAAAATCGTACGACTACGTCCGCGAGCACATCGAGGCAACGGCGACCTTGGATTTTGTTCCGATCTCGAGAGAGATCATGACGAGCTATGAAGCAGGCTCCATTCAGGAGCTGACGATGCACGACGGCTCCCAGATCCACCTGCACAAACTCGAAAAAGACTGGGACCCACAGGACCGCAACTCCGCGGCCAACGCAATTCATCACGCAAAAAAGCGCGGCGAGATCCTAACAGGCCTACTTTACATTGATGAGAGCTCTAGCGATCTGCACGACCTCATCAACACCACGGACGTGCCATTGAACAAGCTCGAGAAGAACGCTCTGTGTCCCGGCAGCGAGGCTCTCGCTAAGCTCAACGCTTCGCTCCGATAAATGACCACTAGTCTCATCCTGGCAGTGATCCTGATCGGCTTTGCGGCGGGTCTGCGAACATTTACCGCACCTGCGATAGTAGCTTGGGCCGTTCACGTTGATCATATCGATGTAAGCCAGACGCCGTTCGCTTTTATGACGTCGCACACGGCGGTGCTGATCCTTTCTCTTGCAGCTTTGGCCGAATATGTCTTCGACCTTTTGCCCTTTGCCCCGCCTCGTACGCAGGCCCCAGCCTTACTCGGA
>JBJMGO010000364.1:0-4162 GCA_045807825.1 Pyrinomonadaceae bacterium
ACGACGTTCAAGAAGCTGCCGATACAGGCCCCGAGAACGAATGCCAGGACATACGCGAGCAGATCAGGCAGACCCGTTGACGCCTCAAATGAGGTAGCGAGGAAAACTTGCATCACTGAATCGAGGTTCGACGCCCGCGAACGCGGCGATGACATCGATAATAGGGTCTCCGCACATAAAATGGAAGACTCTTTGATCGGATAGCCATAGAAAAGGGCCCCGCCATCGCGAGGCCCTTGCTGTTGATCGGGTTAGCTTCGGGCGATCATTTCTTCTTGATGCCGCCATGACCCGCGCAGGCACCCTGGGTCGTCTTGCGATCCTCGGTCGTACCGTCGGCGCATTGGATCAGAGATGACGCCGCGGCCAGCTCTCGTTTTACACCTTTATGACCCGAGCAAGCTCCCGACTTTGTCTTCGAATCCGAAAAGGTCCCGTCGTTGCACTCGAAGGTCGATCCCGGAGGGGGTGTGGTCGACGCCGTGGAATTTGACGGTTTGGTTGGGGCGGTATTGGATGGTTTGTTAGCGTTAGTGCTCATATTCGACGACATGTTCGTGTTCATCGAATTTGAGTTCGACGTCATCGTGTTTGAGATGTTCGACGCGTTGGCATTCGTGTTCGCCGTTTTGACGTTCACGTTCGTGTTTGACGAGCCGCCGCATGCGGCCAGAGCGAGCGAAGCACCGAGAGCTATGGTTAAAAAGAATCCGGTTTTCATTATTTATGTTCCTCCCGCGCCTGCACACGTATGGTGTCCTGCACCGCGGTTTTTTCTTTCCCTAATTTACCGACAGTCTGCGCGAGCGGGAATTGTTGCAAACTCGATGAATTTAAAGACAGGTAGGGACTAAAGTCAAGCTATCAGAATCTCCAAACAAAGCTGCCACCTCGCGCCGCGGTCCTCTGATCGAGATAGGGCACTACCGTCCAACGGCGACTGACGGTGGTGTCATCATCGTCATCCTGTGCAAACCTTGCGCGCTTGCCACAGACATATCGACCGATCCCGAAGCCCACGCCCGCACCGACGAAGATGTCAGACAGGAAATGCTTACGCCCGGTATAACGCGAGAGACTCACTGCCGTCGCAACGCCGTATGCTCCCCATACCGCAAGGGGATGATCGTGATACTCACACGCGATCACTGTCGCTACCGACCATGAGCTTGACGCATGCCCGGAAAAGAACGACCGACCGCCCTTAAAGAACCGTCCCTCGCCGTTATCAAAGTCGGGCCGCTCGCGTCCAAACGCAAACTTCGCGACCTCCGTGACTGCGGAACTGTCTATCAGCGCCTCGGTTGCGAGCCTTCCAGTCTCCGCCAGGTGCGGGTTGTGCGACCACTTGCCGATCCCCCACATCCCGCCCGCGACTCCGAAAGTGACATACACGCCGCCGTTAAAGCTGGCGATGCGGCTAAATCCGGGAAGGCTCCCGCCCCGATCTACCCACGCCGATGTCTGCTCATCGGTTGCGATCAACGCTGCGGTGCCGCCGGCGAATGGCACAAGCCACTTCAGATCCGAGCGTCCAATGTGGAATGGCGACGTCCAGATGGCCTTCTGATCGGAAGCGATATCCTTTAAAAAGTTGGACTCAGGAGTGTGCAGCGTCGAAGCCTTTTGCTTAACGGCCGCAGGCGTTGGCGACGGTCTCGGGGATGGGCTCGCCTGCGAGTATCCGATGCCCGAAAACAGGAGAAATGATGCGATGACGCTCAGCAGACCCTGGGATAGTTTTCGCACTGACTTTCCTCCGACGTATCTCATTAGATATTCCCGAGGGTGGGAAGGTTCGTCGGGTTGCGTACAAAGACTAACCACTGTGCCGTACATCACATCGTCCGCAAACCCCCGCCGTGCTATGATTGCGGTGCAAAATACCGTATTTCGAGGCCATTCCACTTGAAACCGACAGACATCACGAATCCTGAATACTTTCACCAGGTGGTGGACTGCCAGTACGCTTGCCCCGCTCACACACCGGTGCCCGAGTACATTCGCCTGATCGCCGAGGGCCGTTATACCGAGGCCTATATGATCAACTGGGACTCGAATGTATTCCCGGGGATACTCGGCCGCACGTGCGACCGCCCATGCGAACCGGCGTGCCGCCGCGGCCGTATCGACGAGGAGCCGGTCGCGATCTGTCGCCTAAAACGCGTAGCCGCGGACTATCGCGACGATCCGATCCCGCTGATGCCTCAAGGCCCATTCAACGCTAACGGCAAGAAGATCGCTCTGATCGGTGCCGGTCCCGCGTCCTTGACAGTCGCACGCGACCTCGCTCCGCTCGGCTACGAGGTGCACCTCTTTGACGAGCAGTTCAAAGGCGGCGGATTTATGCTGACGCAGATACCGTCATTCCGCCTGCCCGAGCGCGTGCTTGACGAGGAGGTTGATTACATCCTGCGTCTCGGCATCCACACGCATTTCAAGAATTACGTTTCGTCGCTCAAGGAAGTGGTCGATCAGGATTACGACGCTGTCTTCGTGGGCACAGGCGCACCGCGTGCACGCGATCTTCCCGATCTGCCGGGACGTCAGGAAGGTGAAGCGAATATTCACCTCGGCATCAATTGGCTGCAGAGCGTCGCCTTTGAACACACGACCAAGATCGGCAAAACCGTCATTGTTCTCGGCGGCGGCAACACTGCGATGGACTGCTGCCGCACCGCCCGTCGTCTCGGCGGCGAGGACGTGAAGGTGATCGTCCGCTCGCCGTTCGCCACGATGAAGGCCAGCCCCTGGGAAAAAGAAGACGCCCAGCACGAGGACATCCCGATCGTCGACAACCACGTGCCCAAGGCGTTCGTGATCGAGTACGCGGATGACGATTCAACGGGCTCCCCTCCTTACGAAGGAGGGGTGGGCGCCGCTTCGGCGAACGGGGTGGTTCTCTCGTCAGCACCCGCAAAGAAAGGTCGCCTAGTCGGCATGATGTTCGAGAAGGTCGAGGCCGTCTACGACGAGAACGGCAAACGCTCTCTCGTCCCAACCGGCGAACCCGAGGTCTTTTATCCCGCGGACGACGTCTTGATAGCCGTCGGCCAGGAGAACTCCTTCCCCTGGATCGAACGCAACATCGGCGTCGATTTCGACAAGTGGGAAATGCCGGTGGTCGACAAAACTACATTTCAGTCCACGCATCCAAAGGTTTTCTTTGGCGGCGATGCCGCATTTGGACCCGAGAATGTCATCACCGCGGTCGCTCACGGGCATCAGGCAGCCGTCTCGATCGACCTTCTCTGCAAAGGCGAAAACCTTTTGACACACCGCCTGCCGCCTATGGTCAATCTCCACTCGATGAAGATGGGCATTCACGAATGGGCGTACGACAGCGAGATCGACGAATACGACCGCCTCGCCGTCCCGCAGGCTCCAAAGACGAAGACGCTCGTCAACCGCAAGCAGGAGGTCGAGCTTGGTTTTGACCCGCTTGCCGGCTATAAGGAGGCACAGCGCTGCCTCAACTGCGACGTACAGACCGTCTTTTACGCTCACAAATGCATCGAGTGCGACGCCTGCGTGGACATCTGCCCGACGAGCGTGATCTCCTTCATCGCGGATGGCGACGAGACCGACATTCGCAGCCGCACAAAGGTCCCGGCTCTCAACCTCACACAGCCGCTCTACGTCGAGGGCGGCCTCAAGACGGGCCGCGTCATGGTCAAGGACGAGGATGTCTGCCTTCACTGCGGCCTCTGCGCCGAACGCTGTCCCACCGCCGCCTGGGACATGCAGGCCTTCTGGTACAACGTCACAAAAGCCGGCGAGCAAAAATACGGCCCCACCGTCGTCGGCAATCTCGTCCAGATCGCAAGGAATGGGAATGGCGCGGTCTAGTTTTATGTTTAGTGAAGTCTGAGCATTAGGAGAGGTATGAGAGTAAGTTCCGTTGCGATTGTTTTAGTTGTCGTGTTCACCGTTTCAGCAGGCATCGCGCAATCGAACGCAGCATCTCCTGACGCCTTACGAGGATTCTCAACGAGCATGGGTTTTGAATTCAACGGAGTCAAATATAACTATGACGTCGATACGAACGCGATCAAAGATACTCCATCTTGGAATCCCGCCGATGGCGACGCTCCGCTTTCGTTGTTCAGAGCAGTCGGGATCGGCCGGGACCAGCTCACAAAACTTGTAAAAGAGACAAAAG
>JBJMGO010000365.1:0-5771 GCA_045807825.1 Pyrinomonadaceae bacterium
AAATTCAGCAGCAGCTTTTGGAAGACTCTCGCGAGGAATGCTCGGTCAGGTTTCTCCCGGTTCTTTTTATCGATCTGATAGACCCGCATGGCAGCCCAGGCATGCACGGGTGGGTTAACGTCGCCAAACGCCCATTCATAGGCGGGTATTTGCCCGTTGGGGTGCATGTACCACTCGCGCAGCATGAGGATGAGCTGCTCCTTGGCGAACTGTGCATCCACCAGAGCTAAGGGAACGCAATGGAATGCCAGGTCCCACGCCGCGTACCAGGGGTACTCCCACTTGTCGGGCATCGAGATAACGTCTGAGTTATACAGGTGCTGCCACTTTGAATTGCGCCCCGTAAGCCTCGACGCAGGGGGCCGCGGCATTGCGGGGTCTCCGTCGAGCCACTCCTTTACGACATAATGGTAAAACTGCTTCGACCACAGCATCCCGGCGAATGCCTGCCGCTGGACGTTGCGTCCGTCATCGGTAAGATCCGGCGATGAAAGCCCGGCATAGAACTCATCCGCCTCCTTGATCCTTGTGGCGAACATGTCGTTGAAAGGTGCCGTCGCTATCGCTTTGGCGGTCCTCGTGCTCGAGCTCAGATCGGCAAAGACCGAAGATCGGTCGTCTGTCAGCCGCATCTTTAGCACGACCTCGCCCCCCGCGGGAACATGGAGCTTGTAATTCGCCGCTGCCTTGGTCCCGCGCAGCTCTGGATTCACAGCCGCACTCTCGCCATTCAGGACGTAGCGGTGGAAAGCGTCCTTCACGTATGAACCGCTGGTTGAAGAGCCTGAAAACCGCTCGACGTTGGTCTCGTTTTCGGTAAAGAGCAGCTCCGGCGAGCCATCGAAATGAAGATAACGAGTACCGGGTTTTGGGTGATCGATGACGAGAGTTCCGTCGCCTTCCTTGTAGATCTGGCCCGTCGGCTCTATACCAAACCACGTCCAATCGTTTCGCAGCCAGACCGTTGGCAGCACATTGATGGACGCTGGCTCGGGGCCCCTGTTCGCGATGGTTATCCTGATCAAGACATCCTCGATGTCCGCTTTTGCGTACTCGATATAGACGTCAAAGTATCGATCGTCGTTAAAGATGCCGGTGTCGACGAGTTCGTACTCAGGATCATGCTTGCCGCGGCGACGGTTCTCGTTTACGAGATCAAGATAGGGAAATTCCGCCTGCGGGTACTTGTACAGGAACTTCATGTACGAGTGCGTCGGCGTGGAGTCGAGGTAGTAGTAAAGCTCTTTTACGTCCTCACCGTGATTGCCCTCATTGCCGGTGAGGCCAAAGAGCCGCTCTTTAAGTATTGGATCGCGGCCGTTCCACAAGGCCACTGCAAAACACACGTGCTGGCGACGGTTGCATATGCCGCCTATGCCGTCTTCATTCCATCGGTAAGCACGGGAACGTGCGTGATCGTGAGGAAAGTATTCCCATGCCGAGCCGTACTCGGAATAGTCCTCGCGCACCGTTCCCCAGCCGCGTTCGGAGAGGTACGGCCCCCAGCGCTTCCAGTGCTTATCGCGTCGGTCGGATTCGGCGAGGCGCCGTTCTTCGGCGTTCATCTTAAATGTCGGGTATCCAGAAATCGCGATCGGCGTTCGTCACTTTTTTTAAGCCGAGCTTTGGCAGCTCGTCCTGAGAAACGCCGAGATATGTAAAGTGCGGCAGGTCCGACGACACCGTCTGAAACCATCCGTGTCTCGCGAGTATCTCACGTATCCTCGGATCATCGAATTGTGCAACATCCAGAGCGAGCATCAAAATGTGCTGCGACGTACCCGGAGGCGCCACGGAGTAGACGATCGATTTGGAAAGATCTTTCGCAAAATAGATCCCTTGGGCCTCGAGCTTAAAGATCTCCGGCACCTGATCGAATGGTGCCAACGCCCTGATGCGGGCCGCTTCCGCGGCAGTTATTTTCTTTGCGGCCACCCAATGGGCAAGACCGGGATTCACACGGCTCGCCCAGAGATCGACCGTGTGCTTGTAAGTTCGCTTTGACGAGTCGGCACCGCGGGGTGAGATGTGGAGACCTGCCTTTTCAGCCTCAGCCAGGGCCTCCTGCAAAGCCCTGAGCGCCCCAGATTGGAGCTCTACCGTGAGGCCACCGATCACCGCCTTTACCGATCCGGCAGTTTGCTGAAACTCGCTGACCTCTTTCTCGTCCTTAAAGATAACGGTGTTGGGAACCCTCACCCCTCGTGCGACAAAGATCGCGCCGTAGTCACGGAGCAGGCGCTGACCGACCGGGTCTGTGGGTTCGATGAATCCTCGCGGAAGATTCTCTTTAAAATCACCTCTAGCGAAGGTAGGACTATTCACAGGCGTCGGCTGCGGGGTCGCAAGTGTGGTATTGCTGCCGACGCACCCATGGCCAGCAACGGCAAACGCAAAGGCGGCGGACGCTATAATGATCTTGATCATGCGATTCGCTGACCATCTACTTATTATCACCAAAATCGACCGTCTTCTTGTGCACCTGCGTGTGCTTTGATTGGTCATACACCTTTGGATTGCTGTTGATCCAGCCTTCATCGGCTGAATCGGGATCTTTTTCAAGGCCGGCATTATTGGAATCGATGCTCACGCCGTAGCTCGTAACTTTCACGTGGTACCAGACGGAGGTGCCGCCCTCGTCATTGGGCACCTCGGCGACCTCAAGTATCTTAACGCGTGCTCCCTTATATTGAGTTCCCACCTTATCTGAATCCGGTCGCGGACCCGCTCGCAAATTCGTGTCGGTGGTGAGCGTTCCCGTCTTTCCGATGCGGGAGACGGTCTGCGCGTTTATGTTCGTTTGATCGGGCGTCGGTGATGGCGTGGGCGTCTTTGGTGTCGGACTGGGGGTCGGAGTCTTGGTTTCGGTATTAACGTTAACGACTGTGGTGCCATTCCAGCTATACGCAAGAACGGCGATCACGATCACCAGCAATAGAAGAGCTATCAGAGCAAAAATGACCGCTATGATCCCGGCGTAGCTCCTTCGTCGCGGCTGCGGCTGGAGGACAGTTGGAGAAACCGGCGCGGGGTCGACTGGTACCGGATTTACCTGCGCCAAGGGCTGCCCGCATTTCTTGCAGAATCGCGAATCGGACGCATTACCCGTCCCACATGCGGGGCAGTATTCGAGATCTGTGGCGGCGACAGGATCGATCACGATACGTGGATGATCTGCCAACGTCTGGTCCTGAGAAACATCACGCCCGCGGACAAGGCGCGTTCCGTCGTCGAGACAGTAGAGGAGATCGTCGCTGTAGCTCCGCCCGCATTTTGGGCAGTTCATCTCTGCCATTCTCAGGCCCTCACGACATATGTCCCGCCCATTCGGTCGCCGATCCGCTGGCCGCCGGTGACTACCATGATCAGCTCGACCAATCCCAAGGGGCCGCTGAGAAAGCCGTTGAACGCCAGTCCGTACAACGGGATCATCAGCACCAGAAGCGCGAAGTAGATGATATTTCTCTTGACCGAGTCCGCCCACAAAAACGGTGAGCCGTCCGGTTTAATTACCTTCAGCCCGACCACCTTTTTTCCAATGCTCTGCCCACCAAAAAAGGCATCGCGAGAAACCCAATATGCGCAAAGTATCGGAGCTCCAATGATCCCAAGGAACGGGATCACCGCGAGAAACGTTAGAGGGATCGCGCAGAGTCCATCGATCAGCAACGCCCCCAGGCGGGGCCCGAGCAAAAAGTCGCCGCCCGGGTAACTTGCCTGCGCGCTTGGCTGCACTTGCATCATCGGTGCCGGCTGCTGATAACCAGATGGTTGGTAAGACGGTTGCGGCCGTGGTTGCTCGTATGCCGATGCTGTCACGCGTCCGGGCTGCTGCCAGGGATCGGAACGTTGGCCCTCGAGCGGAAAGAGAATACTCAACTCTTCCCAACGCGATTCGCCCACTCGGCAGCCAAGATCGCTCGGCACAAAGCGTCCCACTCTCAACCCCTCGATCACGCTCTGGTCCGGCATCGGGCCGACATTCTGACTATCTTTGTAAACGTAATAATCCATAACTCTCGCAAGGTAAGTCGCCCGGGTGCTGTTGTTGAGATTTGCCGAGAATGATACACCAAAATTCGCAGGCCGAGTATATTTTCGCGTGCCTAGACCGTTTAGGTTCGCCTGCCTCGGCTGAGCAGCCTTGTTGCGAACACAAAGACAAAGATCACGACAGCCGGCGAGAGCAGCAGAAACGGATGATATGTGAGCTGAGTCAGGTCTGACGCAGACGTCAGCATATTACCGAGGCTCGGCTCGGGCTCCTGCAGGCCCACCCCTAGAAACGAGAGTGCGACCTCCGCGAGAAAAAAGGCAGGCAAGATCAGCGTCGCCTGCACTGCCAGTGAGCCCGCGATATTCGGCAGCACATGAGCGGACAAAATACGCGAATTACCCGCACCTAGCGCTCGAGCGGCGGTGATGAACTCGAGATGCTTTACGGACACCACCTGCCCACGCGTAAGCCGCGCCATCTCAGCCCACCCGGTCAGTGCAAAGATCGATATCAGCAGTGTAGCTGCCCGCCATGGCGGCAGCTCAAGCGGAAATGCTGCCCTCGCGGCGAGTATCAGTATCAGTGTCGGCAGAGCGATCACCGTGTCCGCCACCGACATCATCGCGGCGTCTATTCCGCGGCCGGCGTAGCCGCTCACCGATCCAAAGATGATGCCGATCACGCAGGCCAGGATCGTCCCGGCAGGACTCACAAGCAGTGAAAACCGCGTCGCGGTCACAAGGCGCGAAAATCTGTCCCGTCCCAACTGATCGGTTCCCAGCAGATGCACTTGCGGCGCGATCTCAGCCTCAGGTGCCGAAACACCAAATAGGTGGGTATCGCTTCTCACTGTCCACAGCAGGTCATAAGGGGCACCGTGCACGAACATCGCTAGCGCATACTCGCGAGTCGTGTCCTCGGTGTATTCCAAGTCCGCGGAGTTGGTGAGCCGGCTCTTAAAGATAAAAGGCCGCAGGTGGAATGCTCCATCCACATCGACAAAATGGATAGTTGTTGCTGGCGCGGATGGCTCCTGACGCGTCTGCTCGCGGTGGTTGTAGGGCGAGATGAAATCGGCAAGCAGCGCCATCAGGTACAAGAGCCCGAGTATTACGAGGCCAGCTTTTACGGAGGCTGTGAGACGCTTTTGGCCGGAATCGGTCACTTCTCACCCGTCCTGATCCGAGCGTCATTCGCGAATTGCAGCACCTCAGCAAGGGCATTCCCAAACCATACGGCGGCGCTTGCGATCAGTACGACCCCCATCACGACCGGAATGTCGCGCCCGCGCACAGCGGCCACGGTCAACGCTCCGATGCCCTCCCATCCAAGTACGCTTTCAACTATGACCGAACCGCCAAGTAAACCTCCAAGGCTGAGGCCGGCGATGGTAAGGAATGGACTCAACGATGGCCGCAACGCGTGCTTTGTGATGATCGACCATTCGTTCAAGCCCTTCGCACGTGCGGTGCGGATAAAATCCTCATTCATGATCTCGTCGAGCCCATTCTTGAGTTGTGCAAGCAGAATAGAGACCAATGGTACGGCGAGCACGACTGCACCAGTGAACAACTGAAAAGCGTAATTAGAGGCGCTCACCACACTAAGCGATAGCACAAGCGCGATCAGCGCAAGCACCATTCGCGGGGTAGATGCTGTTAGAAAGATGAGCAGCTCGATTCCGCGATCGAGCCACTTATTACGAGAGCTCACCGACCAAACGGCCAGCAAGATCGACAGGCCGATCGAAAAAACGATCGCGATCAGGCCCATC
>JBJMGO010000366.1:0-8843 GCA_045807825.1 Pyrinomonadaceae bacterium
CCGCGAGCCTGACTTGAAGACCTTCTCGTAAGTTACAAGCGGCGAGTTACCCTCGAAGGAAATCAGATCTTCGCTCTTCATCTTCTTGAGTTCATCTGCCGCATGCGTGCCGACGTGGCCGCGCGAATAGGCGTACTTCAGGGCGTCTTCGTTCGTTACAATTATTCCGTCCAGGACCCCTTTCCTAAAATCGCGCTGAAAGAGCTCAATTTTCGTAAGCGGCTTGTTTCCCCAAAGGTCAGGTTGAGTTTTCCCGGCATCGTCATGGATATCGAAGTTGGCCTCGCCGTTGGTCGCGTTCCGATTCCACGCAATGCGTAGAAACTTGTCAACTGCCGCAACATGCGTCGCACCAAAGATTATTCCGTTTATGTTGGCTCCCTTCTTTATCGAGAACGGGTAAAGCATAAGCGGACTCCCGGAAGGCAGCGCTTCTTTGATCTTGTCTAATATCTGCCTGTGGATCGAGGCATACGGATTTTGCCTGGCCTCCTCAAGGTTGAGGTCAAGGTATGTCTTGAACTCCTCCTTATCACCGAACCGCCAGAAGTAAGAAGATGAAACGAAGTAGAGGAAATCCGTGTACGCCTTCTTTGCGAACTCCGCGAAATATTCCTGCCCGACCGCCTTTATCCCACTTTGATCGAGGAGGACGAGAGACGGCGTTTTTCCGAAGCTCGGCGAAAGCCGCTGAAAAGATTCAGCAAAATCTAGGTTAGTTATGTGAAGCTCGACGGCTCGCGCGACGTCGGGGTTCTCTGCTAAGTATTGGTCGCAGGCCTTTTTAAGCAGGTCGTACTTGTAACGCTTGTACTCGTTGAGGCGTAGCTCGACCTTTACACCGCGGGTCAGGATATTTCCGATCTGGCTCTTCACGGTTTCTAGCAACCGAATCGCACTTCCAGGCACGCCATCGGAATCGTATCCCTGCCCGGCAAACAGGTCGAAAATCGCTACGCGCGTGTGGCCTACCATGACGAACGTCGGAAGCCACGCAC
This sequence comes from Pyrinomonadaceae bacterium, assembly GCA_045807825.1. GTDB lineage: Bacteria > Acidobacteriota > Blastocatellia > Pyrinomonadales > Pyrinomonadaceae > OLB17. The sequence goes on from JBJMGO010000366.1 coordinate 999, forward strand.
GTGCGTAATCCTCGAAGATCTCAAGCTTCGCTATAGTCTCTTGACTAAAAGGCTTCTTGTGGTGGTCGACCGACATGATCGGAATCTCTCGCAAAGATAGCATTGTCTCATAAATGAAACAACGGCTTTCTACATGGTGTTCTCCTCCCTTCTCCGTAGAGCGGAGGCTAGAGCACTAGGCCTTCGCCCGCGGTTGCCTCAGCACCGCTAGTACGTAGCCCGCAACCATGACGATGAAGATCGCGAGATTCACCCATGGTCCGGGAGGGGTGCCGGTTTTGATGAGCGGGTGGTAGAGGTTGAGGAGTTGGGCGGCGAGGTAGTTGGCTATAAACGCGAGGAACATTACCGCGACGGCGCTTCGGTAGCGGATGAGGACCACCACGGCGATCGTGCAGACAGTGAGGCGCCAGAGTGACGACTGGGCAAAGATCGCGACGAGGTTGGCCGATGCCTCGGGCGAATACGTGTCGAGCGGCATCCCGTCGGCGTCGCGTACGGTCGTCCAGCTGTTAAAGATGATCGCGACGCTCTGCAGCGACTTCATCGCCACCACGAGCCCAAACAGCCACAGCCCCGTCCGCCAGCCGCGGTAGTCGTTATCCAAGCTCCTCGGAAAGATCCTCTCCAGCATCAACACACCTCCACGTCAGTTGTCCGCCTTGTATGCCCACTCTAACGAAGCCGACTTCTCAGAGGTTCCATGATCCCGGTGCGTCCCATCTCGCACCCGCACGAAAAAAGTTGTTGCAGAGATAAAATAATGCTTGACAGATGCAACAGACGGCGCTAGATTGAATATGATCGTGTCAGGTGCCTCGTCACCCGATGCGATTCAACGCTAACTCACACAAAAGAGGCAATAATGAAATCCGATATCACCTATCTCGCACCTAATTCCTCCTCAGACATCCGGCGGCCGCCGCCGTAGAGACATCAAGATCGGTCGGTCCGGCCTTCGGGTACGGGTCTTGTCGCCGCAGAGCTCATGCGGTGCGAGGCTAAAGTGTGCCCAACAGCCAAAATTCGCAAATGACGACCGGTGTTAACTTTGAAAAATCGTTTGCGGTTCCAACAGGCAGGGAAGGTGGGTCTTTGACAACTTATATATAACGGCGACGTCAGAAGCGGATCGTCTCAAGTGGCGTTAAGCACAGGTCGAGCTTCACATCACCCTCGTGAATATCCTCGATCCGCTCTTCGGCGGCAAAGGCTGAGAGGCCGATCTTGAGACAGTTGGGACGGCATTCAGCGAGAAAGCGGTCGTAGTAGCCTTTGCCGTAGCCAACGCGGTGACCTAGAGAATCAAAGGCGAGGAGCGGGACGAGGACGATGTCGAATTCGGCGGGTGCAGCGGTCTGTTCGCTATCTGGCTCGCGAATGCCCCAGCGGTTTTCTGTAAGATCGGACGCGGCGTGAAAAAAGACGTTCTCCATCTCACCCGTCGCGACATCGATCCGCGGAGCATACGTCTCGATGTCAGCACGCTCGCGCCAAAGGCGGTAGTAGATCCGCGACGTGTCGAGCTCGTGCTTGGCAGTCGAGCGAATAAAGATGTGGATCTTTTTCACACCGCCAAGATCGATCTCACCAAAAAACCTCTCCGCCACCGCCCGACTCGCCGCATCGATCTCAACCGACGACATCGATGCCCGCTTCTCCAGATACACCTTGCGGAGCTCGGCTTTGGTCATCGTCGCGACCTCCACACACGCGGGTGCTGGCTATGGTGAACGCAGGATGTGATGAAGATCCGCGTGTCCACCACAACGAAGAAGATCGAGTAAGGAAAGTCGAACAGCACACAGCGGCGAGTCCTGCCGCGGAGGATCGGAAACGATAGAGGCCTCTGCTCGATCAGCTCAAAGGCCCGATCTGTTTCTGAAAGAAAGCGCGATCCAACACCCGGTTCGTGAGACTCGTACCAAGTAAAGATTTCCGCCAGGTCTGCCTCCGCAGCTCGTCGGACCGTAAGAGAATAGGTCACCGCAAGCTCAGTATTCGACCGCGAACCTCGGGCCATGGAGAGCCATCTTCAGGGTTCTCGATACAATCCTGCTCTCGTCTCTCGAGTTCGGCCAACAGCTCTTCAGAGGGCTCCCAGTTCATCTCGAATTCTATAAGATCCAGATGGTCGCAGATGTACTGCGCAAGGTGCTCGCGCTCCTGCTCGGGGCGGGTGGAAAGTCGCTGATTGAGGAGGGTTAGAGAGCTTGTACTCATAACGAGTTCATATTCGCACAATCCAGCGATCGGCCACAACAGAATTGCGGCAGCTATCCGCGCTTCTTATTCGGGCGTGGCTTCATTGCGGTGGTATTCGCGCGGGGCGAGACGACCGACTTCTTAAACTCCTCGTCGGTTTGCGTATCGCGGCCGACTTTTGTCGCGAGGAGTTTTGATTCGCTGACCGCTTTACGTGCCTTTTTTGCAGCTTTGCTGGGACGTTTTGTGTTTGCCATAGAAATTATTTTACTTGTCTCGCTCGATCCAGCCGCCGCCGACGACCTCATCACCATTATAAAAGATGGTGGCCTGTCCGGGCGTGATCGCACGCTGCGGCTCGTCAAAAACTATTCGCGCGCGGGGCGCCTCGAGCGGATAGATCGTCGCCGCCGCGGGTTCGTGTCGATAGCGAATGCGAACCTGGGCATGCACAGGCTCCGCGGGGTGGTCGAATGCGATCCAGTTGACGCCGCGGGCGGTAAATTCCAGCGAGTCGAGCTCGCTCTCGTCGCCTACCACGATTTGATTCTTGGCGCGTTCGATTGCGGTTACGTACAGCGGCTTTTCGTGAGCGATGCCTAAGCCGCGACGCTGGCCGACGGTGTAGCGGTGAATGCCGGTGTGCGTGCCTACGACGTCACCGGACGCGGTGACGATGTCGCCGCCATTCGGCAGATCGCGATCCTCGTGCGCGAGGTATCGGTCGATGAACTCAGAGTACTTGCCGTCCGGCACAAAGCAGATCTCCTGCGACTCCTGCTTGTCGGCGGTGTAAAGATTTGCCTCACGCGCGACGGTGCGCGCCGCCGGCTTATCCATTTCACCCAACGGAAAGAGCGAACGCCCTAACTGCTCCTGCGTCAGCTCCCAAAGAAAGTAGCTCTGGTCCTTGTTGCGGTCCGCGCCGCGATAAAGCCGGTAGCGGTTCGCTGCTTCGTCAAACTCAGCCCGAGCGTAATGTCCGGTCGCGACCTTGTCACAGCCGAGTGAGACAGCCATTCGATCGAGTGCCTCAAACTTTAAACGCGAGTTACAGCTAACGCAGGGTATCGGCGTTTCGCCCGCCAAATAGCTCGCGACAAAGGGCTCGACGACAGACTCCTCAAACTCACGTTCGAGGTTGAGCACGTAAAACGGGAAACCCAGCGATTCCGCAACACGACGAGCGTCGTAAACATCGTCAAGTGAGCAACAGCGCGAGGGGAGCGGGTCGCCATTCTCATCGACAGAGATGCCGCGGCGCTGGTTCCAGAGCTGCATCGTAAAGCCGACGAGCTCGTGGCCCTGCTCCTTTAGGAGTGCGGCGGCCGCTGACGAATCAACTCCACCGCTCATTGCTACCGCGATCTTCATAACCCGCAAACCGTCTATTGTGACAGTTCGGATCGGTTAGGTGCAATCGACTTTTGAGCCGTTGCAGGCATTCGTCACGTCGATGATGGATAATGCTTTGCTGATGGCCGCGACTGAAAACAACAAATTCTGGTCCGTGGTAAAGGAGGCGATCCGAGGGTCGCGGCGCGATTTTACGACGTCACCGATCGGAATTTCGCTCTTCATCCTGAGCGTGCCAATGATCGTGGAGATGTTCGCTGAGAGCCTCTTTGCGATCGTCGACATCTTTTTTGTCGCGCATTTGGGAGCGAGCGCGGTCGCTGTCGTCGGACTCACGGAATCGATGATGGCCCTCGTCTACGCGGTGGCTTTCGGAATAGCGATCGGAGCGACGGCGACGGTTGCGCGGCGGATCGGTGAAAAGGACCCGAAAGGAGCGGCAGACTCTGCGACGCACGTGATCTATATGGGCGTAGTCGTCTCGCTCGTCATGAGCGTGATCGGCGTCTTGGCGGCGCCTGCGATCCTCGATGCGCTCGGAGCGGAGCCGGACGTTATCGAGCTTGGCGTTCCCTTCATGAGGGTCATGCTCGGCGGGAATGCGGTCGTCGTTTTCCTTTTCATTCTAAATGCGATATTTCGCGGAGCCGGCGACGCGGCCATCTCGATGCGGGTGCTGTGGGTGGCGAACATTCTCAACATGATACTCAGCCCGTGCCTGATCTTTGGCGTCGGATTCTTTCCGCAGCTTGGCGTCAGAGGTGCGGCGATCGGGACAACCATCGGGCGCGGGTGTGGCGTGTTGTTTGCGGTGTGGAGTCTGCTAAAAGCCGAAAAGCGCTTTGAGATCCACGCCGCGAATTGGCGGCTCGACCTACGGCGGCTCTGGAGCCTCGCGCGACTTTCATCAACCGCCGTGCTGCAATTCCTGGTTAGCACGGCCAGTTGGAGCGCACTTGTGCGAGTTGTGGCCGGCTTTGGCAGCGATGCGATCGCCGGCTACGTTATTGCTCTGCGCGTGGTGATCTTTGCGCTGCTGCCGTCCCTCGGGCTGAGCAACGCCGCGGCGACCATGGTCGGGCAAAATTTGGGTGCGGGAAAGCCCGAGCGTTCTGAGGCGGCTGTGTGGAGAGCGGCGTTCTTCAACGCGGGCTTCTACTTCGTTGTCGGGCTCGTCCTCCTCTTTGGGGCCGGTGCGATCGTGAGCTTTTTCACACGCGAAGCGGCCGTGCTCACCTATGCGCAGAGTGCTCTGCACATCATCGCGTTTGGGTTTGTATTCTACGGATTTGGAATGGTGATGGAGACTGCATTCAACGGCGCAGGCGACACGTGGACCCCAACCTACCTGAACTTTTTCGTATTTTGGGTATTCGAGATCCCCCTCGCGTACCTGCTGGCGTACCGCTTTGAGATGGGACCCAATGGTGTGTTTTGGGCGATAACGCTAGCGTTCTCGCTGCTTGCTGTTGTCGCCGCGGTAATGTTCAGCCGGGGTAAATGGAAGACAAAGAAAGTCTAAACCGCAGAGACGCGGAGTAACAGAAGCCATTTTGTTGATTTCCTCGGCGTCTCCGCGTCTCGGCGGTTAAAATAAATGTATGCCCGCTGAGGTTTTTCCAGATCCGCTGTCGGTCCGCTATGAGCGGTGGGTCGAGCTCGGCGAATGGCTATACCGCGCGAGCGATGTGGTCGCCTTTGGCGTGCCGCTTACCGCCGACACCGCACGCGAGGCGTATCGAAAAGGCATCTTCCCGTGGCACACCGACGGCGTTCCGCTGCCGTGGCATTGTCCCGCGAGACGTGCTGTGCTGATCTTTGACGAGATCAAAGTGCCGCGGAGCCTTGCCAAGATACGCCGCAAAGGAGAATTCACTTTCACGATCGACGGCGACTTTGCGCAAGTGATGCGGCATTGCTCCTCAACTTCCCGACCCGGGCAAAAAGGGACGTGGATCACCGCGCAATTTGAGGAGGTTTACAACGAGCTTCACCGCGAGGGCATGGCACACAGCGTCGAGGCTTGGAACCCCAACGGCGAGCTCGCCGGCGGCCTCTACGGCATCGACGCGGGTGGTGTATTTTGCGGCGAGTCGATGTTCTACCGGGAGCCGAACGCCTCAAAGCTCGCGTTGCTCTACTTGATCGATCTCTTGCGTGAGCGAGGCGCAACCTTCCTCGACGCGCAGGTGATGACGCCGCACATGCAGGCGTTTGGAGCGAAACTCGTTTCGCGTGCAAAGTTCATCGAGATGCTCCGCGACGCTCAAGCGGCCGGGCTCGAGTTGTTTCCGAAATAGCGAATAACGAGTAACGTATAACAAATAACGAATAACTCGATGAGCGACCAAGCCCTACGCAAACACCTCCTCGAGCTGCTCGAGGGAAAGTCGGCACACATCGACATCGAGAGCGCCCTTGCGGACTTTCCTCTTGCCAAGATCAATACGCGGGTCGGCCACTCGCCGCACACGGCGTGGGATCTGCTCGAGCATATTCGGATCGCTCAGTGGGACATCCTTGAATTTTGCCGCAATCCCGGCCACGAATCTCCGCCGTGGCCGGACGGCTATTGGCGAAAGGTCGATGGCCGTCCCGACAAGTGGAAGGCGAGCGTCAAACAGGTCCTCTCCGACGTTGATGCGCTGCGTGATCTTGTCCGAGACGAGTCTAATGATCTCTTTGCCGCGATCCCGCGTGGTGACGGCCAAACGCTGCTTCGCGAGATACTGCTCGTCGTCGATCACAACGCATATCACCTCGGGCAGCTCGTGCTCCTCAAACGAATGCTGGAGCACAAGTGAACGACAAATTCCTGATCTACGGAGCCTACGGCTACACCGGCGAGCTGATCACGCGATTTGCCGCGGAGCGTGGTCTCAAGCCGCTGCTCGCCGGTCGTAACAAAGATAAAGTCGCGGCTGTCGCGCAGAAGTTTGGCCTTGACCACCGCGTCTTTGGACTCGACGAGACGGCGATGCTAGACGCCGCTTTAGAAGAGGTCGATGTGGTGCTGCATTGTGCGGGACCTTTTTCGCTGACGTCGCGTGCGATGGTCGATGCGTGCATTCGGAACAAAAAACATTACACCGATATCACTGGTGAAATAGCGGTCTTTGAGGCGTGCGCGGCTCGCGACAAGCAGTCTCGCGAGGCGGGCGTGATGCTGATGCCAGGCGTAGGTTTCGACGTCGTGCCGAGCGACTGCCTGGCAAAACATTTAAGGGATCGCTTGCCGACGGCAACGCATTTGTCGCTTGCATTCTATGGAATGGGACGTCTGTCGCACGGTACACAGGCGACGATGACGATGAACGTCGGCAAGGGCGGTGCTATTCGCCGCGACGGCAAGATCACGCCCGTTCCGGCAGCATGGCGCACGCGGGAGATTGATTTTGGCGAAGGTGTCGTGAAGACAGGCGTCACAATTCCGTGGGGCGACGTCGCGACCGCGTGGTACTCGACAGGTATTCCCAACATCGAGGTCTACACCGTCGTTCCGCCGCAGAATCTTAAGATGCTCAAGGTAAGCCGATATCTAGGCTGGCTACTCGCGACAAAGCCTTTCCAGTCCTACCTGCAAAAGCAGATCAGGCCGGGCGGACCTTCTGATGAAGAACGTGCAAAAGGCCGCACGCTAATGTGGGGCGAGGCGACGGATGATCAAGGCAACTGCGTCGAGTCTCGTCAGCAAGGCCCGGAGGGCTACACCCTCACCGCCGTCGCAGCCCTAAACATCATCGAAAAGATCCTCGCCGGCACCTTCACTCCCGGCTACCAAACACCCGCAAAAGCATACGGAGCCGATCTCGTGCTTGAGATCGACGGCGTAGCTAGTCAGGACATCAAATGAGCTTCATCACCATAAAACTCGAACTATGGCTCTGTGCCGTAGCCTTCGCCACATTTTTGCTAGTTGGCCAACCGACGGTATTCGGGTGCGAGTGCTCTGTCCGAAATGATTTTGAGGCCGAGGTCGCTCTCTCCAAGGCCGTGTTCATGGGCGAGGTGATCAGCATCGACAATGCGTGGCCAGATTCGATCGTAACTTTTCGAGTAGGAAAGGTTTGGAAAGGAACCAAAAGCGACACCATCGTCGTCAAGACCAGCCATCAAGGAAGCGCATGTGGATTCAACTTTACGAAAGGCGAAAGCTACCTTGTATACGCCTATAACGACGGTGCGTTGCGAACTAGTATCTGCACCCGGACCGCTCCGGCGGGCTATGCCAGCGACGACACAAAGAAGCTGGATGACACGGGTTGGTCCGCGACAGTAAACGGC
>JBJMGO010000367.1:0-4866 GCA_045807825.1 Pyrinomonadaceae bacterium
CGATGGGTCGCTGCGGGCGGAGATCGAGCGAGTAGGTGTCGGTGAGATCCCGGAGTTTCCCCTGACCTCGTTCTTTAGACCGAGCTTTGTGCGTCAGACACGCGCGCTCGCCGAGCACCTCCGTCGAGAAAAGATCGACATCATTCACACGCACGATTTTTATACGAACGTCATTGGCATGGCCGCTGGGGCGTTGGCAGGAACATACGGCCGCGTCGCCTCAAAACGCGAGACCGAGGGTGTCCGGACAAAAGGGCAAGATCGAGTGGAGAGGGTAGCTTTCGCGGCCGCGTCGAAGATAGTCGTTAATTCCGCGGCGGTGCATGAGCACCTCGTGGATCGCGGGCTGAAAGAGAGTCGTCTCGAGCTGATCCACAATGGCGTCGATATCGGTGCATTCCACGAGGCGCATCCACGCGCGGCTGAGGTCCGGCGTTCTCTCGACTTGCCTGAGGAGACACGGCTCGTGACCGTGGTCGCAAATCTCCGGCACGATGTGAAGAACATTCCGATGTTCCTGCGTTCGGCCGACAGGGTGTCGCAGCAGGTCTCGGGTGCGACCTTTGTCATCGCGGGCGAAGGCGAGCGAAAGGTCGATTACGCGGCGATGGCTGCTGAGCTCGGTATCGAGCGTTTCGTGTACTTTGTGGGCCGGTGCGACGATGTGCCTGCGCTGCTCGCCGCCTCAACCGTCTGCGTTTTGCCGTCGAGGGCGGAGGGATTTTCGAATGCCATTCTCGAATATATGGCTGCAGGAAAGCCTGTCGTCGTAACCGAGGTCGGCGGAGCGGCGGAGGCGGTCGTCGAGGATGAGACGGGTTATCTCGTGCCATCCGACGATCACGAGAGAATGGCAGAGAGGCTGATCGAGCTGCTGAGAGATGATGAGAAAGCTGCTAAGTTTGGCGCAGCCGCACGGGAGCGTGTCGGTACGGAATTTTCTACGACGCGTCAGCTCGAAAAAACGCTCGATCTCTACAAACGACTCCTCGCCGACTGATGCCGATCACCGTGCTACAACTAGGTCCGTATCCCCCTCCGGAAGGCGGCATCACGCGAAACATGCTCGCCATACGAGAACGCTTGCGGGAGCGGGAAGATCGCTGCTCGATCGTCGCCACCTCAAAAAGTAGCCGGATAGCGAATGAGCAGGACGTATATCATCCGCGCTCCGCGGCGGAGCTGATCTCGCTCATTCGAAAAATAGATCACGACATCCTGCATCTGCATGTCGGCGGTGACATCACGCGGCGCGTGATGTCTCTCTGCCTCGCCGCTGCGACTCTGGGCAAGCGGCCGGTGATGACCTTTCACTCGGGCGGTTATCCAAAGACGGCGGAGGCACAAAAGGCCAGACCTAGCTCTGCACGGGGAAGAATATTCCGCCAGTTCTCGCGGGTCGTCGTGGTGAATGAGGAGTTGGCGGATGTGTTCGGTCGCTATGGAGTGCCGCGCGAGAGGATCGCGGTGATCGCACCGTTTGCGCTAACGCCGCCGGACGCGAGCGTGGTGTTGCCGGATGGAATCTCGGAGTTTGCCGGGTCGCACTCGCCGCTGCTCGTGTCAGTGGGCGGTTTGGAGCCCGACTACGAACCTTTGTTTTTGATCAATGCGATGAAAGGTGTGCTCGAGCGGCATCCGAATGTCGGGCTCATCATCGTTGGCGGCGGCTCGATGCAGAGCGCAGTTGAGACTGCCGTCGAGCACAGCGGCTATTCAAATTCCATTCGTCTCGCGGGCGATGTCCGACACGCTGAGACGCTCCGGCTGATCGCGATGGCTCACGCGATGCTGCGAATTACGCTATTCGATGGTGATGCTATCTCCGTGAGGGAAGCTCTGTTTGTCGGCACTCCTGTGGTCGCGACCGACAACGGAATGCGGCCCGCGGGCGTGAGACTCACGAGCCGCGGCGACACTGATGGATTGATCCGGAATATCGACCGCGTTCTGTCTCAGCCATCGACGCGGCCTCGCTCGCTGACGCCGGACTACTCCAACATTGACGAAGTCCTCGGTCTCTACAACGAGCTACTCCGAGATGTGTGACATAACAGCGGATAGAGGCGCGAGGTCCGCGCCTTTGCCGCGGTATTTAGTGTTGTCAGCTATGCGGTAATCGCCGTTTGGTAGATCTGCAAATCTAAGCTCACCTGAGCCATGGACAACAGTATTCCCCACAGGGATCGCGGCATCACCATCGCCGACACCATTTAAGTTCATAAAGATGTTGCCGCTGAACATCTGCCTCGCCTGATCGCTCTTCATGTCGAGAGCGGCGTGTACGCCGTACGCGCCGAGGCCGACGATGTTATCGCGCATCACGAACGCGCGCGGCATCGTCTCGTATATTGTCGCGATGTTGCCTCGGTTAAAGACTGTGTTATTCGCTATCGTGATCGACTCGCCGTCACTCGCCTGGACGAAGTATCCCGAGCCGTCAAACCCATTATTCGCACCGACTATGTCAAGAAAAACGTTGTTCTCGATCGTGAGTCGCCGCAGCGTCTGACTTGGATGCGCGTCGTCCTTGCCGAGGATATTGATGCCGTCGCCGCTGCCTCGGATCATGTTATCGCGGATGACCACGTCTTCGATGGTGGAGAACGGCGAGCCGCCGTCCTGGTTGCGGACCGTAATGCGAAAGGCTGATCCCTTCCAATTGTTCTCCAGGTAGTTGCCGGCGAAGGTAACATTCTTCGCGTTCTTGATCTCGAACAGCGTCTTGACGGTCGCGGTGGTGGCCCATTCGCGCGGCTTATTAAGATGATTGCCGCGGATCTCGATATTCATCGGGATCAACTCGGCATTGTCGATATCGGACCCGCCGAACATGATGTTCTCCGCGCCGCCCTCAACGTAATTGTTTAGGATCTTAGCGTCGCGCGTCCCCGACCAGCCGCAGATCGCTTGGGTCTCCTCCTCAGGGAATCCAAACCCTGCGATGTAGCTATTCTTGATCGTGGTGGCGGCGCTGTTGAGAGCAATGCCGCGACGGGAAACGGTCTTCCCATTTGGGTGAATATAGGAGCGGTCGATCTCGATGTCGTGCGGAACGCGGTCGGCGCGTTTTTCCTCATTGCCAAGCACGACGACGCCGTAATTGAAAGTGACGCTGCTCGCCGTAAACTCGATCCCAATAAACCTATAGTGGTTTGCACCGTCCGCGGCCTTGATCGCTGCACGGCCTGCCATTCCGGCGACGATCGTCGCCATCTTGTCTTTATCAGCGGGAGAAACGCGCTTGCCCTCGGGAAGCTCGGAGTATCGGGATGAGCGGATCGTGACGAAATCGGTGAGTGGTTTGGTCGGGAGCGAGATCTGGCCGCTGTAAACTGCTCCCGCCTGTAACTCAACGACATCGCCGCTTGTTGCCTGCTCAAGAGCGGCCTGCACGTTGCCGCCGGGCGGAACTTTGATCACGCGTCCGCCTGCACTCTGCTCGATCGTGTGCTGCGGAGCAAGAAGTCCCAGTCGGCCGTAGAACCAGTCGTACCAGAGCGTTGCGAGCACCACCGCTGCGACGGCAATGGCGATATAAAGCCAGATTCGCGATAGCTTACGCTTCGCTGTGAGAGGCTTGGCCTGAACGCGCACAACGTTCGTCGACATTAGGGCTGTCATCCTGCATTGATTAAATAGCGAAGGGCAAGATAAATCTACAAAATTCGGCTGATTGGGCGTTTGTTTTCACGTGACGCGCCGCCCCCGTGTCCGGCAGCGCGCACATGTCTATGTGCGGCATCAACGGCATCGCATTCTCTCCAAGTTCCGGTCGGCAGGTGAATGAGCAGATCCTCGCCTCGATGCGGGACGTGCTTCATCATCGCGGACCTGACGACGGTGGTCTTTGGATCGACGGGAACATCGGTCTGGGCCATCGGCGTCTGAGCATCGTCGATGTGGAGCACGGCGCGCAGCCGATGAAGTTCGGCGACCTCATCCTCACCTACAACGGCGAGATCTACAATCATGCGGAATGTCGTCCGGCGCTCATCGACCGCAGGCATGCCTTTAGGACGCACTGTGACACCGAAACGATCCTTCATCTATATGCCGAATATGGCCGGGCTTGCGTCGAGCACATGCGCGGGATGTTTGCTTTTGCAATATGGGACGGCGGCAAAAAGGAGTTGTTTCTCGCACGTGACCGGTTTGGCGTAAAGCCGCTGTACTACGTGCACACGCAGGACGGCAGCCTATATTTTGCCAGCGAGATCAAGGCCCTACTGGAGGCCGGTGGGGTCAAGGCTGAGATCAATTTCAACGCGCTGCCTGACCAATTTGCGAATCATGGCACGAGCGGCGACGAGACTTTGTTCGCGGGTGTAAAGCGGCTCGCACCGGGTCACACGCTCATCTGGCGTGACGGCAAGATCGACATTTGCGAGTACTGGGACCTCGAATTCGAGCCAAAGCACGAGCCTCGTACCGATCGTGAGTACATCGAGGAGTGGCGCAACCTCTTTGAACAGTCGGTGAGGCTGCGGCTGATGGCGGATGTGCCGCTGGGGATGTTCCTCTCCGGAGGTATCGACTCGAGCGCGATCGCCGCGATGATGTCGACGATGGTGGACGAGCCCATCAAGACGTTTTCCGTAGCATTTAACGAGCGCGAGGCGAATGAGCTTGAATACGCCCGCCTTGTCGCCACAAAATTCAAAACCGATCATCATGAGATCGTCGTCACGCCGGAGCAGTTTTTCGCGACCCTGCCCAAGCTCGTATGGCACGAGGACGAGCCGCTCGGATTTATTGCAAGCGTGCCGCTGTACTTTCTCTCAAAGCTCGCCCAGCAACATGTAAAGGTCGTGCTCACGGGCGAGGGCTCGGACGAGACGCTCGCCGGATACGGCCGCTATGCAA
>JBJMGO010000368.1:0-15439 GCA_045807825.1 Pyrinomonadaceae bacterium
CCTGCACCTCTGCCTCGGTGTCGTAAACGGCAAGGTAGTCCCGCGACTTGAGCACTGTTTGCGGAGCATCACCAAGAGCCTCTGCAAGACCGTCAGGAGCATCCGTCTCCTCAGCCGGACGGGACGGGAAGTTAAGAGTCATCAATTCGCCCTCGCGGGTCACAGTGAGCTCGCCGCTCTTCGTTTGAAATTGGATCTTGTCGTCTGCAAATCCGAGCTCATTCCACAGCACGTAAGCGCTCCCGAGAGTAGCGTGGCCGCAAAGATCGATTTCAAGCTCCGGTGTGAACCACTTAAGCTCGTAGCCACCGCCGTTCTTTACAAAGAATGCAGTCTCCGCGAGGTTATTTTCGGCCGCGATCGCCAGCATGGTCTCACTCGGCAGCCATTCCTCGAGCGGGACGACGGCCGCAGGATTGCCATGAAACTGCTCCCGTGTAAATGCGTCTACTTGAAAGATCTGTAACTTCATCTATCTCTTGATCGTAATGAGAGCGAGGCCGCCGATACACAGCAGCATGCCGACTACCTTCTCGATCGACAGCGATTCGCGAAAGGCGAGGATGCCGATCGGGACCAGCAATACCGCACCGCAGACGGTGACCGAGAGGGGCAAAATATTCACATTCCACCCGGCGCGGTACGCGAGCATAAAACCTATTTCAATTGCCGCGGCCCCAAGGCCGATCCCTACCGCCGACCACACTGCAGTCCTTAGCATCGGGAATGATGCGGCATCCTGCCTCGGCACCACCAAATATCCGCCTACACATGCCACAATCCCGACCACGTAGGCCATGACCACCACCACAAAAGGGTTAACGTTTTGGTCGGTAGTTTTCTGCGAGATCTGATAGATCATCATCCCTAAAACCACCAGAATTGGCGGAAATAAATACGTCATCTGCCCTCATGCCAACGCGATCGCCTGTATCTCGATCTGCGTCCCAAAATGCAATTCCCTTACCGGAACGATCGCTCTCGCCGGCCGGTGATCGCCCATGATGCGTGAGTAAACCTCATTGACCTTCCCCCACAGCTCGATGTCCGAGATGTAGATCGTCATCTGCAGAACGCGGCTCAGATCGCTGCCCGCGGCTTTGAGAACGTGCTCCACATTCCTCAACGCCAACTCCGTCTGCGTCTCAATGTCCCCCGCAAACGGGTCCCGCGTATCAAGCGTCATCGGCAATTGACCCGAAACATAAACGATCCCGTGATGCTCGAACCCGGGTGAATAATGCCCCTTCGGCGTTGGCTGATCGGCAGGCTGGATCACTCGCATACAAAACTAGTTAAAGAACTCCACCCTGCCCGTCTCCACGTCGTACGCCGCGCCGACGATCATGACCTTTCCTTTCTCTTCGAGCTCGTGAATGATCGGGCTCTTGTGGCGTATGTTGCTGAGGGTCAATTTCACGTTCTCTCGCATCACGGCCTCTACGAAGGCATCGTTCTTTGAGTTCATCTCACCGCCCTTCCAATTCTTCGAGACGTTCTTGACTGCAGGGCTGATCTGGGTCAAAAGGCCTGTCAGGTTTCCCATCTTCAGGTCGTCGCAAGCACCCTTGATGCCACCACAATGAGTGTGTCCGAGTACGACGATGAGTTTGGCTCCGGCCTCCTCGGTGGCGTACTCGAGACTTCCCAGAACATCGTTGTCTACGATCCCGCCAGCGAGTCGTGCATCGAACGCATCCCCGTTGTTCAAGTCAAAGATATCGTCGACATTCACCCTCGAATCGATGCAGCTGACAAAAGCCGCGAACGGAAACTGGCCTTTGCCGGTGAGCGGGACCTGAGCCCTATAGTTCCTGTTGTCCTCGATGCTGCTTGCGACGAAGCGGGTATTTCCGTCCTTTAATCTCTGGAGAGCCTGCTGCGGGGTCATCCGCGCTTGCGATTCCTTGGTCTGAACCGTCTGCGAATATGCCAGCCCCGCGGCCAATACCCCTATGACAACCGCACCAACCGCTGATCTCGACTTCTTCATCCCTCTTCCTCCGAATTCACGCTACTCTTCTCCGGTTGGAAGCCGACCGTATCGTGGAAGCTGTAGAGACTAACCGACGCTGCCCTCGAGTTTCAGGCCCAAGAGCTTTGTCGCCTCGACCGCATACTCCATCGGAAGCTCACGAAAAACTTCTTTGCAAAAGCCGTTAATGATCAATGAGACGGCGTCCTCTTGGGCGATCCCGCGTTGCTGGAGGTAAAAGAGTTGCTCCTCGCTGATCTTTGACGTCGTCGCCTCGTGCTCGACGCGAGAGGTCGAATTCATCACCTCAATATATGGAAACGTATTCGCCTCCGACTTGCCGCCGATGAGCATCGAATCGCACTGCGTGTAATTTCGTGCGTTCGTGGCTTTGGGCATGATCTTGACCAGGCCGCGATACGAGTTGTTCGAGTTGCCGGCCGATATGCCTTTTGAGATGATGGTCGACTTTGTGTTCTTGCCGAGGTGGATCATCTTGGTGCCCGTATCGGCGATCTGTGCATTGTTGGTGAGCGCTACGGAGTAGAATTCACCGATCGAATTGTCGCCCTGGAGGATGACGCTCGGATATTTCCAGGTGATAGCGGAGCCGGTCTCAACCTGCGTCCACGAGATCTTCGAATTCACACCACGGCACGCCCCGCGTTTTGTCACAAAGTTATAAATGCCGCCCTTGCCGGTCTCATCTCCCGCATACCAGTTCTGCACGGTTGAGTATTTGATCTCAGCATTATCAAGAGCGACAAGCTCGACGACTGCTGCATGGAGCTGGTTGGTATCGAATTGCGGTGCCGTGCAGCCCTCGTTGTAAGCGACGTAACCGCCTTCCTCTGCAACAATTAACGTCCGCTCAAACTGTCCCGACTCCTGCGTGTTGATCCGAAAGTACGTCGATAGCTCCATGGGGCACCGGACACCCTTGGGAATAAACACGAAAGAGCCATCAGAGAATACTGCCGAGTTCAACGCCGCATAGTAGTTATCACTCGTCGGCACGACGGAGCCGAGATACTTCTTGATCAGCTCTGGATAAAGCTCGGTAGCCTCGCTAAAGGAGCAAAAGATGACGCCGGCCTCTCCCAGTTTTTTCTTGTACGTAGTTGCAACAGATACCGAGTCGAACACGGCGTCAACCGCCACGTTCGCGAGCATCTTTTGCTCTGTGATCGGTATGCCGAGCTTCTCAAAGGTCTTGATCAGCTCAGGATCGACCTCGTCAAGGCTCGCCTTCTTGGCTTTCTCCCGAGGTGCCGCGTAGTACGAGATGTTTTGGAAATCTATCTCAGGATAATCAAAATTTGGCCAGCGCTTTGGCTCCTCCATCTTGAGCCAATGCCGGTACGCCTTGAGCCGAAAATCGAGCATCCACTCGGGCTCGTTCTTTTTAGACGAGATCAGACGGACAGTGTCCTCCGATAAGCCCTTCGGAATCACGTCGGTCTCAATATCAGTGACAAAACCGTATTTGTATTCCCGATTTGTTAGTAGTTCTGCTGCTGTCGACATTTGTTTTTAACCACAGGTGAACACAGATAGATACAGATAAGTTGCCGATCGGAAACGACATCTGAGTTCATCTGTGTTTATCTGTGGTTTCACTTTCTTAATTCCTCAACGGCTCGATCGTCCGATGTATCCCCTGGATCGCGTGAAACATCTCATCCACCGATCTCTCATTCCCCACGAGCTGCGCCAATGTGATCTGCGATAACGCGTTCTCTACGATCTCGTGGAGGCCGACGATCACGGGTCTGATGCCGCAGTCGCCTTTGTGCACGCAGCTGTCGAGCACGCCAGTGTAGCTGTCGCAGTGCTTGCTGAGTACGTCTCGGTCTAGTACTCGAATGATCTCTGATAACTTGATCTCACCCGCCGGCCGCGCGAGGACGTAACCGCCCTTTGTGCCGCGCGTCGACTGGACGAATCCGGCCTTATACAACAGCCACATAAGCTTGCCTGCATTCGCGGTAGAGATACCCTCACGCTCGGCGATCTGCGGCAGCGTCAGGCTGTCGCCCGCCTGCAAGGTCGCGAGCTGTACCAAGCAGCGAAGCCCATATTCCTCTTGTGCAGAGATCTTCATAACTCACCTCAGGCCCTGTCTTTGCTCGTGGCGATACTCACATTGTGCCAAATCATTACTTTTCAGTCAAGATTAGGAATTGCGCCAGATCAGGTTCTTTTTAGGCACGTGTAAGCATTAGTACATATAGGTTGGCCGAGAAACGGTAGCTCTTATGTGATGCTGCTTGTACGTACAAGATTGGACAAGAGCTCGATCGACGGTATCGGGCTTTTCGCCGACCAGGACATTGCAGAAGGAACTGTGATCTGGCGTTTTTGTGATGAGGTCGATATTCGGCTTTCGCCTGACGCGCTGAACTCGCTTCCAGCACCGACGCGGGCTCAGATCGAGAAGTACAGCTATCGGGAAAAGCACTCTGGCCTCTACGTCCTGTGCGGTGATGATGCGAGATTCTTCAACCACTCTACGGATCCTAACTGCATCGACATCTACGAGCCCGCTCCCGACCCTCGTGTTGCCCACGACATCACGATCGCGCTTCGGGACATCGAATGGGGTGAGGAACTGACCTGCGACTATTCGCTCTTCGATCTGGATTTTGTTGAGGGACGTTATTATCTACCTACGCGGAGCGGAGCCGTTGTTCCCGCCGGGCTGTAAGCTGCTCACGGGAATAATGTTGAAGTCTTGTATTCGCCAGTCGAGTGATTTTACTCTCTCGCCCGCGTCGCCGAGCTTCTCTAGAAGATGATCCTCGTCGAGGGGCACAACAAAGGCCTCACCCATGATGACGTCGCCCTCCTCACGAAGCCGGATCGAGGCATGCTCGACCCAAGGCAGTGAGGTGACGGCGTGTTCGACCTTCTCGATGACGGCATCGGGTTCCTTATCGGTTACATCAGTGGGGCGCATGTCCATTAGGTGTAGCGTACTGTTCTTGAGAGCCTCCCAGCCATCTTTGATGATCTCAAAAGAGATAAAGGCGGCGGCCAGCGCGTCTGTCCACCAGAGTCCAAAGGCGATCCCCAGAATACCGATAACTCCGGCCGCACCTGAGAGCCAGTCGCCCTTGTCGATGGTGGCGCTGACGTAGAGTGATTTGTCGTGCAGGTCATTTGCAAGGGTACGCTTCATACGCCCGAGCACGAAGGGCGGGATGATGCTGTAGACCAGCGCTACGATCATTACCCACCCAAGCCATATTCTCGAGCCAAAAAGATCGATCGTTTGGATGGACGGATGCTCCGCAATGATCAGCTTGTACGTCGAATCGAGGAAAAGGTACAGCCCGAATCCAAAGAGAGCCACGGCTCCTGCCAAAAAGGCCACCTGGACGGCTCGTCGATAGCCGTAGTTAAAATTCTCATCCGGCTGCCATGCGCGGAAATAGATCCCTAACATTGAGGCTATAATCGGCACGAGAGACAGTGTGTCCTCCACCCACAGAGCCTTCATCGCCTGCGATGAGCCCATCACAAAGGCCAGCACGATGATGATCGAAAGCATAAAGCCGAGCGACCACCACAGCAGCGTTCGGGCACGATCGATCTGCCTTTGTTGTTCTTCTGGTAGGTGGATTTCGCCCCTGTTCATAGCTTCATTCTGCGTTCTGCTGTTGTGCGAGAAGCACCTCGATATCTGGTCTGTTGGTTGAGAGAAATTCGTCAAGTCGTTTTATTAGCTGGTTTTCGCCGGGTGGCGTGGCGATAACCTGGTCCTGCGAATATGGTGAGGTGATGCCAACGCGGTCCTTCCATGGGCTAGACTTCACGATCCCGCCCGCGACGAGGTCCATCTTGTTATGTTCGAGTGCCGGCATTAGGCGCTCCTCGCCGCCCCAATTCCAAACCGGACGCGCATTCATCGACTGTGCGAATTTCTTGATGATCTCAACCTCGACGCCTCCTGGCTCATTACCTGTTCGGATGACGAACGGCGGATTTTCGATGAGGCCGACACGCATCTCGCCGCTCGAGGCGATGCGTTGAACGGTGCCTGACTGGTCCCGCGGCAGATCGTCGCAAGAGAAGCTCATCAAACTCGGCAATGCAAAAACGAGGAAGGCATTGATGATCCAGCGCATATAGGTAACGAGAGACAGCAAACGAGCCGCCGTGGGAGTTACGGCTCGTTATCTCAAACCTCAATGCTTCTATCTCAGCAGGTCGGACGGTGGGAATTAGTATTCGCGCGAACAGAGGACAAAAATTTTGGCCACAGATGTTGATACATCCGTGGCCGTTTTCTCACATAGGTGGGTTGAACTCAGTTCTTCTTTCCGGAGTCGTACGCGTCCTGAGCTGCAACGTTGGCTTTTTGGGCGTCCGTGAGGGTGATGCCCATCTTGTCCAGGGTCACGGCGTTGAGTGTGCCGGTGACCTTGAGCTTATTCGCCTCCTGATACTTCTTCAGTGCTTCGCGGGTTGCATCGTCGAGCTTGCCGTCCTCACCGCCCGGGAGCATCTTGCCGTCACGAAGCATCTTCTGTGCGGATGAGATCTGGTCTTTGCTTGCGCGGAAGGGTGCGGGCCGCTTTGTGCCGTCAGACGATTTGGTTGATCCGGATTTGCTCTTCTTATCGGAATCAGTGGAGGCGAATGAGTTAGGACTCACCGGTATGGCCTTTTGCGAATCCGTCAAAGCCACACCAAACTTCTCAAGCGTCGCACGGTTGAGCGTACCTGTCTCCTTAAGACCATTGTCCTTTTGAAAGCTCTTGATGCCAGCACGGGTATCGGCGTCGTACTTGCCGCTCGGGACGCCGGCGTACAGCTTTTTGTCCTTAATAATCTGCTGGACCTGTTTGATCTGGTCCTTGGTCGGACGAAATACGGGTCCACGTGCCTTGCTGGTCGACGCCGTCGATGTCTTGGTTGTCGTAGTGTTCGTCGCCGCCGGCTGCGCGACTGCCGCCACGCACGCGAAGGCGAGGATCGAAATTGAGAGAATAAGCTTCTTCATCATGTCTCCTTATTGCTCTCGACTGAGAGACGGAGGCCTGGACTGGACTCATCCATCAGACAGTGAGAGGTAATGTTTGAAGTAAATTGACTCGCGAATTATCGGCGGAAAAGTGGCCGCATGTCAAGAGCTTTCCGCTACATGAGATGCGGCCGCAGCTTAAGAGTGGAACTGATCAGCGATAGCTCAGCGGGATCGCTGGCATGCAAGCCGTGTTGTCGCCGTTGAGCATCGCACTTTGAGCTTGTACAAAAGCATCGCCGTTGATGATGTCGTCGCTCATAAGTATGCCGTCGCTCATGAGTATTCCATCGCCAAAGATACTTCCGTCGCTCATCAGGATGCCGTCTGACATCAGGATGCCCGACGGCATGAAGACCTGCTCGCCGCCCCACGCGGAGCCGTCGCCTACTAACACGCCGTCGCTCATGATGATGCCGTCACTCATCAGGATGCCGTCTGTCGCAAGGTGCCCGTCGCTCATGATGATGCCATCGCTCAGGAGCATTCCGGTGCCGTATACCTTTTGGTATTTTGTGATCAGTTTGGTTCCCGATGCCAATCCGTAATTCACGACCATTGCCTGTGCCCACGGGAATGTGTACGACGACAGCGTCGTCTGCGGTGTCGGCGGCGTGTTGGTGGTCAGCATCGCCGCTCCTACCGCGGTGTTGTTCGTTAGATTCGTTTTGACGAGCTTCGCGAGCCGTAGAGCCCCTTCGACATTGAGCTGCCCGGCACCCTGTTCAAGGCTGTTATAGCCTGCCAAGGGCTGTGCCGTGTACATCAAGATCATCTTGACCATGTTCGGCGTCAGCTTGGGGTTTCCCTGGAGCAGCATGGCGACCGCACCAGTGACAATAGGAGCGGAAACCGAGCTGCCGCTCAGATACATCATCCGCTTGTTCTCGACGCTTGTTACATTGGCATCGAGTGAGGGATTTTGCATCACCAGCAAATTGCTGTAAGTCGAACTCGCATCCGCCATCGAGTTGATGATCTTGTTACCCGGAGCGACCAGATCGGGCTTGATGAGGTTGTCGTAATGGCGAATACCGCCCGCATCCACCCACGATGAGCGTGTCGGCCCTCGTGAGCTGTACGTGGTTACCGTGTCATCGCTCCGGACCGTCGTTCCGAACGTGTTGCTCGCACCAACGGTGATCGCCGACGGCTCGTTGCCCGGAGCATGGATCTCACCGTAGATCTTGTTTCCCGCAGCGTCTTTGCCGTTGTTACCAGCGGCCGCGACTACGACGATACCTGCATCGACCAATTTCCTGACCGCCTTGCATATGGGATCGTTCGTGTATGAGTCGAGCGCTGGCGTGCCGAGACTAAGATTCACGACCCGAATGTTGTATGTACTCTTATTCGCCAGCACCCAATCCAGAGCGCTCAGCAACGATGCCGAGCTACCGGTACCGGTGCTATTGAGCACGCGAAGGTCCAGCAGCTTTGCATTAGGAGCGATCCCGCCATAAAGGCTGTTATACCCGAGCGCCAAGCCAGCGACGTGCGTCCCGTGTCCGTACGGATCGTCAACACGATTCTCACCGGTAAAATCCTTGCTGTATGCGATGCGGCTCGAGAACGAGGTGTGTGACTGATCGATACCGGAATCGATGATCGCGATCCCGATGCCAGTGCCGTCGTAGGTTGTCGTTGTTGTGGTGGCAAGAAGTCCCGTGCCCAGCAGGCCGCCGTTAGTGGAGCTTTCTGTTCTCACCGCGTCTGCGCCGGTCGTCGACGTGACGTAACCCATCGGACGCAGGTCCTCATCATTTGAAACGAATCCAACCTCGGAGTTTGAAGCCAGCTCATCAAGGGTCGCCGTCGGGAGGTCCAGCACGATCAAGCCGAGATTCGCGAGATTTTCCCTAATGTGAACATCGCTTCGCGTCAGTAACGCATGCAGCCGATCGGAGGGCAGCGAATCGAGCTGCACGACAACGCGAACGTTGCGCGTTGACGTGCTCCGCTGCGGCTGTCGCAGTTTTTGCGATATTTTCCATGAGCCCGCACCAAACTGAGCGTTCACGGCAGCTGCCGATATGGCCAGGAGGGCCAGACAAATAAATACCTTTTTCATCGATTAGTTACCGTTCTCGTGAACGATTTCCTATTTAGAACCTTGTTTAGACGAGAGCCTTCGTCTGATTGGGGAGTATATTGCGATTGGGGTGCCAAGAGGCAACTGAAGATACCACAGAAGTTAAACTGCGTTTAAACCACTCAAGCGGTCAATATGACGGAAGGCGGAAGGTCAATCTGACCTTTTGAAACCGAAGTAAACCTGCACGCGAGCAGCCGAAACGATCGGTCGAATCGATACGAGATTGACGGCCTATTTACACCATTCGTCAGCAATGGAAGCATCGACCTTGATCGGCACGCGTTTAACAAATTCCTGCCCGGCTCGGAGCATGGCCGACTCGAGCTTGGCGGCAGTATCAGGCGTGTCGGGGGTGTCGCATTCGACGACGATCTCGTCATGAACGATATTCACAAGCCGGGCACTCGTCCCGCGAATGTCGTTATGCAGCAGTCGCAGTGCTCGTTTTAGGATGTCGGCCGAGGTTCCTTGTATCGGCATGTTCTTGGCATAACGCTGTGCGGCACCGATCGATGAACGGTCGTTGGGGTCGAAGTTGATCCTCGCCATGCGGCCCGATGCGGTGCGGGCGGCACGTTCGTTGAGGACATTCTTGGACTGCATGCGGAGCCACTCGTCCATCTTCGGGTACGTTGCGAAGTACCTCCGAAGCGTGTCCTCGGCCTGACGCTCGGTCAGCCCGGTCATCATAGCGAACCGCTGTGCCCCGATACCGTAAACCACACCAAAATTCAGCCGTTTTGCGAAAGAGCGCTGGTCCGCGTCTACATCCTCCGGCTTTACACCGAATATCTGCGCCGCGGTCGCACGGTGAAAGTCCTGGCCCGACACAAAAGCATTGATAAAATTATCGTCCTCGCTAAAATCCGCCAGGATCCGCAGCTCGATCTGCGAATAGTCCGCTACCACGAGCTTGCGCCCATCCGGTGCGCGAAAGCAGCTCCTATATTCGACCTCGTGCGGTATCTGCTGGAGGTTTGGACTTGAGCAAGAGAAGCGTCCGGTCGGTGCACCGATCTGTCGAAAATCGGCGTGGATGCGACCGGTTGATGGCTCGATAAATCCCAGGATATTCTCGCCGAAACTTGACGTCGCCTTTGCATGGCCGCGATACTCCAGCAGCTTAGCAACCTGTGGGTAACGGTCTGCTAGCGGCTGCAGTTCCCACGCGCGCGTTGTGTGCGGCATCGGAATGCCGAGATTCACCATCGCGTCAGTGACCTGCGCCTGCGAGTCGAGATTGATCTCCGGCCGTCCAAACAGCGAAGCCTGTGCGACGCCGGCCGCAAGCATGTCCTGCAGCTCATTGGCTGTTTGCGCCTGCGCCGCGGATACCTTGTTGAGCTGCACTCGCCAGCGGTCCTCATCTAAATAAAAGCCATTCAGCTCCATCTCGGCGATCGGCATCACGCACTCGTTCTCGATTTTGAGCACCCGTTCGAGATTGTCCATGCCGATCCGCGCTTCAAGCTTCTCGCGGACCTCGTTCATGATCGCCGCATCGCGGGCGGCATATTCGATCTGCGAGTTCGATAGCTCATTTGCGGCCCAATCGCTGACCTGCTCGGTCTTGTCCAGTGTCCGCTGCAAAAAGAACTGCACCACGTCTGCCAACCCATGTCGCCTTTCGCCCTCACCCGCAGCGATCAGGATGCTTGCGAGATAGGTATCGTAGACAGCTCCAACCTCCACGCCCAGGTGATGCCGTGTCCATTTGGTGTCGAATTTCGCGTTGTGCGCGATCTTGACCTGCTTGTTGGAGCCCAAAAGGTTACGGAGCGGCTGTAGATCTGGATTTTTGCGGAGCTCCTCTCCGCTCCCGAATCCACGGAGGTCGACGACCTTTGTATTGCGCCCGTTCGAGAGCTGCACGAGCCGCAGCTCGCCGCGATACGGGTCAAGTTCTGTTGTCTCGACGTCAAACCCGAGAAAGGGTTCCTTCTCAAGCTCCTCAACAGCTTTTCTTAGTCCCTCGGCGTTGTTTACTAGCTGAAAATAGATCTCCATGAGCGGCAACCGATGCTTAATTCTAGTCCGTTTCACACGTTGAACAAAGCATCCACCGGAATTAGGTTTACTTGTATCAGAAGATTCGCTTATACTTGTCGCAGATTTGCCGCGGCGGGTGTATGACACTCGCATCGAGGAGCAAACGTCAGAAGTTTTCCCCGATAGATAGGGGTTGAGACATCGAGAGATACCGGGTCTGCAGCACATTCCGACATGTCGGGATCAGGTGCTCCCCGAGCGGCCGCAAGGTTAAAGCGTGCGGCTGAGATTGAGTTTCCTGCGTGACGAATTTACGTTACTTGTCCATTTCCGGGCCCACAGCTCGTAAACCCAAGCCACACGTCTCAGCGCGCGAGCCTCACTCCTCCGAGGTACTGAGTTAATCCACATTCTGACGCTAAGCCTTTCTCCTGCGGCAAGTTACATCGACTTGTAAGGATATTTGTATGTCAAAAGAAATGATCGTCTCGGTCAATGGCCGGGAGAAAAAGATCGCGATCGTCGAGAACGGACGGGTCACCGAGTTCTACATCGAGCGTGGCGAGGAAAACTCCGGCGTGGCCGGCAATGTTTATAAGGGTCGCGTGATGCGCGTCCTGCCGGGAATGCAGTCTGCCTTCGTCGACATTGGTCTCGAGAGGGACGCGTTCTTGTATGTCTCCGACTTCTTTGATGAAGAGGAGGAGATCGAACGGATCGTCATGGAAAAGGGCGGCAAAAAGGGCCCATCAGATGAGGTCAAGCGTGAGGCACGTGATCAGGTCGAGCGGCAGCGGCTCGAACGCGAAAAGCACATGGACGGCGCTCAGGAGATCGCGGAACCGATCATAGATTCCGGTATCGGGATCGATGTTGAGCCTTCGCTTGTAGAGCCTGCGGAATCGCAGCCCGAGCAGGAACAGCAGGAGAGGCCAAAGCGTGGCCGAGGTCGAGGCCGTAAGGACCGCGATGAGCGTGAGCAGCGTGACGAAAGAGAGCCGCGCGAGTCGCAGCCCCAGCAGCAGGAACGGACTCAGGACGAAGACGAGGTCGCGCTCAAATCTGTTGTTGAGGCGCCGGTGTTTGAGATCGACAGGTCAGGATTCGAGCGCATCGGGGACGAGGATGACATGGGCGATATGTTCAAGGACGCCTTAATGCAGGAGGCGATCGTAGATCGTGTTCGTGCGGCGGAATTCGACATGGAAACGACCGCCGAGGCTCCTGTTGGATCGCTGCTCGCCGACGTAACTTCAGAATCGAGCGGGTTTGAACGAATTGCCGACGAGGACGAGGCTCCCGCGGCTCCGGCTAAGAAAGGCCGCGCCAAAGGCAAAGCCGAGGCAAAGCCTAAGGCTGATAAAAAGCCTGCCGCTAAAAAGACGTCTTCTCGTAAAAAGAAAGGCGCTGACGAAGGCGAAGCGACACCTCTTGAGGATTCCGAGGCGAGTGTCTCCGAGACCGGCGACATCGCCGAGATGGCCGTTCGCCGTGGCGGACGAGGCCGTCGCCGTGGCGGCAAGGGTAAGCCAAAAGTCAATGGTGAGGAAGGGGCATCGAATGGCGACGAGCATATGAGCGATGCTCCCGACGCGCCAGAGGGTGAGGAACAGACCGCACCCGAGGCCATTGAGGCAGAGCCCGCAGAGGAAGCACCAGCTTCCGCTCCCGAGGCACCACCCTCAGAACCGGAACCACGCTCCAACGATCGCGAACGCTCTCGTCGCGGCCGCGGAGGCCGTGATGGCGGACAACGCGAAGGTGGCCGTGACGGCGGACAACGTGACGGCGGACAACGTGAAGGCCCTCGCGAGGCCAAAGAAGGCGGACAGCGTGAGGGCGGACGTGAAGGTGGACGCAATGACCGTGGAGATAGGCCGTCTGGCGACCGCGGCGGACGTCGCGACAGCCGTGGGCCGCAGCCTGCGATCTCCGACCTCCTAAAGGAGGGTCAGGAGATCCTCGTGCAGATCGCAAAGGAGCCGATCGCTAAGAAGGGTGCCCGCATTACTTCGCACATCGCTTTGCCGGGCCGTTATCTGGTGTATATGCCCACCATCGAGCACCTAGGCGTCTCGCGAAAGATCGAGTCGGCGAATGAGCGCTCGAGGCTCCGCCAGATGCTGCAAAAGATACGGCAGGACGGTGACATCCCCACCGGTGGATTTATAGTCCGCACTGCGGGGATCGGCATTTCCGAAGAGGATCTTCGCAACGATGCAATCTTTTTGGCCAAATCATGGGCCGCCAATAAAAAGGCATCGGAAAAGAAAAAGTCGCCTGCGCTGATCCACCAGGACCTCGACCTCGTACAGCGACTGCTGCGTGACCAGCTTTCGGACGAATTCACCGCGATACGCGTCGACAGTGAGGAGGAGTATCTCGCCACCGTCGAGTTTATGAACCGCATGGCTCCAAGGATGGTGAATCGCGTCAAACTCTACACTCGCGATGAGCCGATCCTCGATTATTACGGCGTTCAGGAGGAGATCGATAAGGCACTTAAGCCCCGTGTGTGGCTCAAGTCCGGTGGCTATCTCGTGATCAACCAGACCGAGGCGCTGGTTGCGATCGACGTGAATACAGGCAAGTTCGTGGGCAAGGGAAACCAGCGTCTCGAGGACACGATCACACGCACTAACATGGAGGCCGTCGACGAGATCGCACGCCAAATTCGGCTCCGCGACCTTGGCGGCATCATCGTTCTGGATCTGATCGACATGGAGGACCGCCGCAACCGGCACAAAGTTTCGCAGGCCCTGCAGGAGGCCCTGCAAAACGACAAATCTCCGACCAAGGTGCTGTCGTTCAATGACTTTGGCCTTATCATCATGACCCGCAAACGTGTCAAGCAATCGCTGGAACGCACCATGTGCAGCCCTTGCGAGAACTGCGAGGGCTCCGGCTGGGTCAAATCCGCGACCACCGTCTGCTACGAGATCCTCGCCGAAGCGCGTCGGCTTTCAAAGCAGCTAGACGATGTCCGGCGCACAACTCTCCGGGTTCATCCCGAGGTCTCAAATGCCCTACGGAACGAGGAGCGTGATGTCATGTTCGAGATCGAGGCCTACTTGGGCAATGTCGATGTCTCATCCGACAAGAGCGTGCACCAAGGACAGTTCGATTTCGCGTTTATCTAAACTGGAAGAGTCACTCCCGGCTTCTAAGTGGCGGTTTTCGAAAGAGAACCGCCTTTTTTTGAATTACCATAGACATAATCCTTGACGATTTTTCGAACCTGGCATACAGTCCTTCGTATATTTCTAATGAGGTGACACGGCATTGTGGGGTGAGCGGGTCGACCTGATCGGGTCCCACGCGTGTTGCAGACGATGCTTCTCCTTATCGCGGTCTTGGCAGTTTTGTCGGCTGCTTTTATTTTGCTTGGGGTGACCTGGCGGCAGCGGCGGGAGCTCCCGGCTAAGATCCCTGACACAACCAGTTTCCGACCATTGTTCGAGCCGTCTAAAGACGAGCTTCGCCAGATTGAACGTGTGACCGAGGCCCGTGAGATCGCACTGCGTGAAGCCAAGGCCCGAGCAGAAAACCGTGCTAGGATCGACGCCGCGCTTAGCAACTGGCGCCGAATGACGACGGCTGCGGCTGCGGCCGAGCTTCTTGCTGTCATAGCGGAGTTTGGCGATGCTAAGGATTTCTCCCGGGCGGCGCAGGAGATGATCGATAAGTTTAGGAGTGACGGCTTTGCGCGGGTCGCTCGGAGAGAGGTGGCCGAACTTCTGGAGAGCCACCGACTGCTTCTCCCCATCTCGGAGAGAAGCTCAGGGACGCTCTTTTGGTTAAAGGAGGAAGTTGCCAAACTGCGTTCCGAATCACGCGGCGATGCCGCACAAAAAACTAACTAATGCAGCAAAATTTACCCCTGATCTTTACGGGCGTTGCCGTCGTGGTCGCCCTGATCCTTATCTGGTACATACTCACCAGGTTTCTCGTGAATATTGGCGCACGTGAGGTCGGCATCAAAGAGCGGCGCTATTTTGGGCGCCGCATGCCGCAGGGCCGAGTTGTCGCAACTGACGGCGAGGTCGGTTTACAGGCCGACATCCTAAAGCCGGGGCTGCATTTCGTTATGTACCCGGTTGAACGCGTTGTGCAAAAGGTGCCGCTCGTTGAGATCGGGGCCGACGAACTCGGCATCATCGAGGCGATCGACGGCGAGCCGATGCCGATGGGCAGCGTCTTTGCTCCAGATAGGGCGCAGAACGCACACAACAACTTTCAGGACCCGATAGCCTTCATCAAGCAGGGCGGTGTGAAGGGTATTCAGCTTCGCACGCTGCCGCCAGGGAAATGGGCCATTCACCCCTGGCTTTTTAGGGTTTCGATAGCACCG
>JBJMGO010000369.1:0-7444 GCA_045807825.1 Pyrinomonadaceae bacterium
GGTTCGGGTGGTATGGGTGACGTTTTCCTGGCTCGCGACACAAAACTCGATCGCAACGTGGCGATCTGACAATCGATGAAACGCTGTCCCGAATGCAGGCGAGATTACCTGGATGACAGTCTTATGTACTGTCTAGAGGACGGGACCGCGCTCGTCCAGGGCTCGGTGCCATCGCCGGATGAGCCCGCTATGACGATCTCGTCAGAATCGCCTGCGTCAGCGAGTGGCCAGTTCGGGGACGAACCCGCAACAGCGATATTACACTCGACGGCGGCCTCGGGCGACGCTGCGACTCGGGCTCAGATAAATACAAACGACGATCGTGAAGAAGTTTCTGGTGAATTTAGGAACTCCGTCGCCATATTGCCTTTCGCCAACATATCTGCCGACCCTGCAAATGAATATTTCTGCGACGGATTGGCCGAAGACCTTCTTAACGCGTTGACCAAGATCGAAAACCTAAAAGTGGCGGCCCGAACATCGGCATTCCACTTCAAAAACAAGAACGTCAACGTTGGTGAAATAGGCAGAACTCTGGGAGTTAGTTATGTGCTCGAAGGCAGTGTGCGTAAAGCAGGCAATCGCCTGAGGATATCGGTCCAGCTGGTCAGTGCTGCTGATGGTTTCCATCTTTGGTCGGAGCGATTTGACCGTGAGATGGAAGATATCTTCGACGTCCAGGACGAGATCACTCTTGCAGTTGTAGACGCACTTAAACTGAAGTTCTTTGGGGAAGAAAGATCCGCCATGCTCAAGCGCGGCACCAGAAACACTGAGGCGTACCAATACTATCTGAAAGGCCGGTTTCACTGGAACAAACGCACCGGTGAATCACTCCAAGAGGCGGTAACCTTCTTTAGCCGGGCAATTGAATTGGATCCGGAGTACGCTGTGGCGCATGCGGGGCTTGCCGAATCATATGTTTTGTTCAACAACTATCGGGTCGCTTCCGCGATCGACAGTATGCCCCAAGGCAAGGCCGCCGCGATTCGAGCGCTCAAACTCGATGACTCCCTCGCAGAAGCTCATAATGCACTCGGATTTGTCCTTTCTGTTTATTCATGGAACCAGCCTGCTAGTGAAAAAGCATATAGACGGGCGATCGAACTTAATCCGAAATATCCGACCGCGCATCATTGGCTTGGCGGAACTTGCCTGTTGATCACGGGGAGATTTGAAGAAGCGATAGGTGAAGGAAAGCAAGCCGAAAAACTCGATCCGCTGTCGCCGATAACTAGTGCCGATTCAGGCGTCAACCTTTTTTACGCCCGCCGATTTAATGACGCGATAGATCAGTTCAACCGGACACTCGCTATAGACAAGAATTTCTATTTCGCGCGGTATTTTCTCGCAAGTTGTCATCACGCAATGGGAGAATACCCCAGAGCGATCTCTGAATACCGGAGGGCTTTGGAACTGAGTGACGACCCTTTGGTGCAGGCCCTGTTGGCCCGAACACTGGCGACGTTAGGGAGCCGGGACGAGGCCTCAGAGATCATCAATGGGTTGACCGAGGACAGCGGCAGCCGCTATATACCGCCGACCGCGATCGCACTCGGACTCGCTGCCCTTGGAAAAAAGGACGAGGCTTTCGAATTGCTTGACCAGGAGTTTAAAGAACGTGGCTTCAATATCGCGTTTTCGCGTGTAAATCCGGTTTTTGATGATCTTCGAGATGACCCCCGATTCGATGATCTTCAAGATCGTATCAAGGTATCAGTGATGAACTGAATTCACGCCAGACAGACGTGAAACCCGCGATTCTTCGCCACCCGCCCCCGTAGATGAATGGCGGGAACATTCGTGGACTAAGCCGCTGCCATCAGCTTAACGAATCGTTCAAATAGATATTCCGAGTCATGCGGTCCCGGAGCCGATTCCGGATGATACTGCACTGAGAAGACGGGCAGAGTTTTGTGCCGCAATCCCGCGACCGTGTTGTCGTTGAGATTGACGTGCGTCACCTCGACATCCGCGGGCAGCGAATCCGCCTCCACTGCAAAGCCGTGGTTGTGCGCCGCGATCTCTATGCGCCCCGTGGTGAGGTCCTTGATCGGCTGATTCCCGCCGCGATGGCCAAATTTTAGCTTGTACGTCGAGCCGCCAAATGCTTTACCCAAAAGCTGGTGCCCAAGGCAAATCCCGAATACCGGAGTCTGCGACGCTGCGAGCTTTTTGATCTCCTCGACGACCTTCGACATCGACGCCGGATCCCCCGGACCGTTAGACAAAAACACTCCGTCAGGCTTGAGAGCCATCACCTCGTCCGCAGTTGTCTCAGCCGGAACGACGGTGATCCTGCACCCATATCTCGCAAACTCGCGCAGGCTGTTCGTCTTTACGCCAAAGTCATACGCGACGACGTGGTACTTCGCTTCTCCGTCTGCGGAATATGCGTATTCCGAATCTACGGTGACCGAGTTCGCCATCTCGCGATTCTGCATCGAGGGCGTCTCGAGCACCTTCTTCAGCAGCGACTGCGGATCGAGGTCAACCGTCGACAGCCCCGCTCGCATCGCACCCTTATTGCGGATATGCCGGACCAATGCACGCGTGTCGATGTGCTCGATACCGACGATATTGTGCTTTCTTAGATAATCCTGGAGCGACAGGGTAGAACGAAAATTCGACCTGATCCGGCTCGCCTCCCGAACTACAAACCCCTCGACCCACGGGCGCCGTGATTCGACATCCTCCTCATTGACGCCGTAGTTGCCGATCAGCGGATACGTCATAGTCACGATCTGCCCGGCGTACGAGGGGTCGGTCAGGATCTCCTGATACCCGGACATCGACGTATTAAAAACGATCTCTCCAAACGCCTCGCCATCGGCACCAAAGGAAATGCCAGTGAAAGTGCGTCCGTCCTCGAGAACTAGCAAAGCCGGTTTGGAATTGGCCGTCATATGAATTGCCACTAGCTTTAGCTAGTGGTAGGTCTTCAAACGAAAGACGTGGGCTTTAGCCCCTTCGGCTAAAGCCGAAGAACCATTCTATAAAAACAAAACCACTAGCTAAAGCTAGTGGCAATTCAAAGAAGCATGGAGAACTCCTATCTGTTGTCGTCTGCGCGGAGGTCTTCGTCGTCCGGCGTCCTCGTTGCGGAAGGTGTCGGGATCGGGTTCACGTAGTCACCCGAGTGTATTGGTCCGATATCTCGCGGTTTCCAATAGCGAAAGAACGCCTTTCCGTAGATATATTTCTCCGGGACCGTGCCCCAGTATCGGGAATCTGACGAGTTATCCCTATTATCTCCCATCACAAAGTAGTGATGGTCCTCGACCCTCTTTGGGGGATACGACGGCATTCCCTCGTTATAGTTCGGGTCGAGATAATCCTCCTGGAGCTGCGTGCCGTTTACATAAACCTTGCCGGCTCGCATTTCGACCGTCTCGCCCGGCAGGCCGATCACCCGCTTAACATAACTTTTGTCGGGATCATTCGGATACCAAAAAACGACAACATCGCCGCGGTTGATGTGACCCCAGCTCACAGACTGGATCTTGTAATAAACAAGCTTGTCGACCAGCAGTCGCTCACCGTCGTGTAGCTGCGGCATCATCGACGTGCCTTCTACGACGACCGGCTGCACAAAAAAGACGCCAAAGAGAATAAAGACTACGACGATCAAAAAGATGTCGCGAAACAACTTTAGCCCCTCGGTCCACAGCCCCCGATGCGCTTCGCGGCGGAGTTCCGTCACCTCGATCGAGCGGTCGTCGCTCGCCGCCACGAGGCCGAAGTCTGATTGGTCTTTCCTCCGCAAATCGAACATAATCTTGTCAGTTTGACGCCGCCGATAGCCGCCGTGTTCGCTGTTTAGCAGCCACGCAACAGCCACACAATCTTGTCGCTTGGCCACCAGTTTGTCAAAGAGTTTTTGCAACCATGAACGACTCCGTCCGCAACCTCTTCATCGCCGCAACCAACTACACGTACCTCAATTCCGCAGCCGTTTCACCGCTACCCGCGACCGCTGTAAAGGCCGTTAACGAGCAGATGATGGATGTCGCCTCGAATGGCGGGCTCGGCTACGTCGGCTGGCTCAAGCACAAGGAGAGCTCCCGCACGCTTCTGGCCGCGATGATGAACGTCGAGCCTGAGCAGGTCGCCTTCACACGCAACACCTCCGACGGCATCGCCACCATCGCAAACGGCCTCACGTGGCGCCAGGGCGACAACATCGTCAGCTTTGCGGCCGAATTCCCCGCAAACTGGTACCCGTGGAAGCGCGTCCGCGACGAGTATGGCGTCGAGCTTCGCCTCTGCCCCGAGCGCGAAGGCCGCATAGATCTCGATGAATTTTGCTCGATGATCGATCACAACACACGCGTTGTTGCGATCAGCGCTGTGCAGTACGCATCGGGCTTCAAGGCAGACCTCGAGCGGATAGGACGTGCCGCAAGAGCGGTTGATGCCTTGTTCGTCGTCGATGTGATCCAAGGTCTGGGAGCAACAGGCTACGATCTGCCGGCGCAATATGTCGACGCCGCGTCAGGTGCGAGTCACAAATGGCTCTGCGCGCCTGAGGGATGCGGATTTATCTACCTCTCCGACCGGGCACGCGAACGGGTAAAACCCACGCTCGTCGGCTGGATCTCCGTCGAGACGCCATGGGACTTTAACGATCGCGAACAGCCCTGGCGTTCCACCGCCCTTGCATGGGAGAGCGGCACAGGCTGCTCTGCACTCTTCTACGGTCTCGAGGAGAGCCTCAAGGTTCTCACCGACACTGGCCTCTCGAATATCGAGCAATACACTCTCGGCCTCTCCGACCAGCTCTGCGACGGCCTCGGCGGCAAGAATTACGACATCGTCAGCTCCCGTGCTCCACACGAGAGGTCCGCCATCGTCTGCATCAAACACCGCGATGGTCTCACCTCCAGCGAGATCGCCGCGCAACTCGAGACGCAAAAGATCATCGTCTCCCCTCGCGGCGAACGCCTGCGGATCGCGACGCACTTGTATAATAATTCAGAGGATGTCGATCGCCTGCTCAACGCGTTGCCGTAGCTACTCGCCCAACAAACGATCAGGGAGAATGTCCGGCGTAAACCCGTCGAGATTGAGCCGCGTCATTCCGCCCGCGTCGCTGAATGCCGCCATCCTGGCGCGCTTTCGATCCATCTTGCGAAAGTATAAAAATCCCACAACCAGCCCGATCAGAATAGCGACCAATATTGCTGCGCCCACGACCTCGAGCGTCGAGACAAAAAGGTCCTCGGTCTGCATGATAAAAGCCTTCTCCGCGCTGATCCTGAACGGGTTATTGCCCAGCCATTGAATGTGCTTTTCGTAATGGACCTGGTCTAGGAGGTCGTTCGCCGCGGCTCTGTCGGTGGCATCAAAAACGAGGGCGTTGTAGTTACCGATCCTCCGGTAGACCAGAGAGCCATTAGTCGAAGCCGCCTGTTGGAATGCCGCATCGGCCTCTGCAGACAGTTGCGGAGAGGAGTACTCTATTATCAGGAGCTTGCCCGTAGGGTAATTCGCAGTCACGGCCTCGGTTCCGGCCGTGAAGTCAATAACATTTAGCTCCGGGCGGTCGCCAAGGGCGGCCTTGAGGGTCGGCAGGTCCTTTGCAAAGACGGCCTGCGAGGCGACCTTGTCATAGTCAGGGAGGTGCTTCATGAGCACAGGAACGCCATCGTCTTCCGAGATCTCCTGCGACTTGTACGTATTCTCCGGCTCTTTTACCTGCGCGCCCACCACAGCAGCCGCAAAGAGCATGGCGGCGGCCATTAAGACGAACTTTCTCACCCCTTTCATCCGCATCAGAAACCCCGATTCTAGCATCTTTTTGAAACTCTCTGCGGCCGGCCGGCGTGCACCCAAAGGTACACATTACGTATACGTTTTGGGGCGCCCGGGCGCACGAAAGAGTGCTCCGAATCCAGACTTTGATGAGCGTCGAAACCCTATGTATGCCAGTAAACGCGAAAACTGGAGCAATTTTGGTCTACTAAAAGCGTTCCCGATGTTAGGCCACGTTTGGCACGGCGATTGAGATTAATAGCAACGGAGGGAAGCCATGACAACAGATACGTTGAACTTTCCGGTATTTCATAGCGACCAAGGGGTCGAGTCCGACACAGTTCAGTTCACTGCTGAAAAGCGTGTGGCGGACGTTACAAAGGCAAAAGATTTCGAGCTGGCCCAGGCCGCGTCAAATGGCGACATGGCGAGCTTTGAGGAGATCTACAGGCGGCATCATCGGCGGGTTTATTCGATCTGCCTCCGGATGCTGCAAAATGCGTCCGAGGCCGAGGATCTCACCCAGGACGTCTTTATACAGCTTTATCGCAAGATCGGTTCTTTCCGCGGCGACTCGGCCTTTACGACGTGGCTGCACAGAATGACGGTCAATCAGGTCCTGATGCACTTCCGCAAGAGGACCGTAAAATTCGAAAAGACGACCGAGGAAGGCGAGACGCCCGACCAGATCGTCTCCGGCACCGCAAACCCAGAGAAGATGCGGATCGTCGACAAGATCGCACTCGATAACGCGATCGCGCAGCTCCCGGAGGGCTATAAGAATGTGTTTGTGCTCCACGACGTCGAAGGCTTCGAGCACGAAGAGGTCGCAAAGATCCTCGGCTGCTCCGTAGGCACGTCCAAGTCGCAGCTCCACAAAGCCCGGCTAAAACTGCAAAAGCTGCTCAAAAAGAAAGCCAACCCGAGGCTTTTAGGCTCCTGGGGCTAAGATAATTGAGAACTGATAGAACTTATAACTAATAATTGAGAATTGATGAGAAACGGGCCTCGCGAAAGCGGGGCCTTTTTCTTTGCGTGGGACGCCTATATTGCCGTTCGCTTTAGCGAACGGTTCGAGTCCTGATGCTCCACCGGGCTTTAGCCCAAAAGGTCGCGATCCATTTATTGGCCCCGCTTTGCAGCCAGGACCTTCACATGAGCGAGACGGAGCGGAACGCTGTCGACGAGGTCCTTCACTATCTTGGACTTGTCCTCTTTCCCGGAGTAGCCAATTATAAGGTGCTCTGAATCCTTGTCATTAGGGATGGGCAATAGTTGATACGTGAGATCCGGATCGACCTGCCGAAGGTGGGCCGCGAGATCCTCAAGTCCCTCAGGGCGAGCCATCTGTTCCGCGTAAGAGTGATCGGCATTGTCAACGAACCAATCCCAAAACAGGTCCGCTTTAAGTTGACTGTTGCGCAACACACGAACGCTCTTGGTCGGGCCCGACGATTCGCAGCGATCGTCGTACGGTGTGTGAACCATGACCTGCGCGATCGCCCACCCTGTCCGCCCTAGCCCGCTGGTATCGAGAACAATGACCGGCGTACCTTGCCCCTCAATGGTTCCACCAGGGTAAACGTACCAATAATATTTGATAAGGCTGCGATCGATATTGCCGCCCGTAAGATCGTATTGAAACGTAACCCTCTCGCCCTCCACCACTCGCTCGCTGGACGCCAACGCA
>JBJMGO010000370.1:0-2190 GCA_045807825.1 Pyrinomonadaceae bacterium
GAGGTCTATGTAGAATGCCTCGCCGTTGCCGAGGCTGATGGCGATGCCGTCGGGTGTTTCCTTTTCGTAGCAGCTAGAGCGCTCGCTCGACCGAGAGTCATTCGTGTGATAGCTCCACGTCTGCACGTTGAAGAGTCTGCGGATCAGCTTGTCGAGCTCTTCACGCGTTTCTATGCGTGAGTACTCCGCCTCTATCTGCGGTCCTGAGTGGCTCGGCAGGTCGTCGAATAGACCACCTCCGCCACCACCCGTTGGGGCCGTCGTCGCGGTTCCGTAGTCGGCGAATTCATTGGTGAGTGACCTAAACTCCAACTCGCGAAAGATCTCATACGCCTTCCTCCTGTCCGGCTCACAGTGGCTGAGGTCATCGAGATCGAGCGTGACCGGCACCTCACAATGGACAGTCGCAAGCTGGAGTGACTGGCGGATGAGATCCTGGTTATTCAACAGACTCTCACGATAGGTTTTGTGCGTGACCTCGTTGGCGCGTCGCATCGCTTCTTCGGCTGAGCCAAATTCGAGGATCAGCTTGAGAGCGCCTTTTTCACCGATGCCGGGTGCGCCGGGAATGTTATCGACCGAATCACCCATCAGTCCGAGCAGATCGATGATCTTGTCGGGACCCACACCGAATTTTTGGCACACCCACGCCTCATCGCACCACTCGACGGCGGGAACGGGAACTTTGCGTTTCACATTCGTCGAGTTGTTGCGCATGCAGATGACATACGGGTCCTGCACGAGCTGGCAGAGGTCCTTGTCGTTTGAGACGATGACGCACTGCATTTTTTTGTCGGCGATCTGCTTTGAGAGTGTGCCGATGATGTCGTCGGCCTCAAAGCGGTCGTACTTGATGACAGGAATGCAAAACGCCTCGAGCACCTGCTCGATCAGCGGGAGTTGAGACGTGAGATCGTCCGGCATCGCCTCGCGATTCGCCTTGTAAGTCGAGGTGATGTCGTCTCTAAACGTACCGTCGAGCGAGTCCCAAACGGCTGCAATGTACTCCGGCTTCTCGTCATTGAGCAGCTTCCGGAGCATGTTGGTAAAGACAAAAACCGCCTGTGTGACCTGCCCCTTTGAGTTGCGCAGCGGGTCTTGCTTCATGCCCATCGGCGCGAAGAAAGCCCTATAAATATGCGACATCGCGTCTATGAGGAAGACTCGTTTCATGTGTTAGGTGAATGATACGAGAGGGTTGATAGAGCGGCAAGCGGGTGTGCGAATTCGCCCTCCTGTGAGGGAGATCCATATACCAAAAATTTGACTCTGGCGTGTAAATATTCGATACTTGAACAAAAGGTAAGGATTAAAGAAGGAGAATTTTACAACAACATGCCATATCCCGAGATGATGATCCATGGAATGAGACAGGAGCTCGCAGAGCTCGGCTTTGAGGAGACAAAGACGCCCGAGGCTGTTGACGAGGCGGTCAAGAATACGGACGGCACCCTGATGGTGGTCGTCAACTCCGTTTGCGGCTGCGCCGCTGGCGGCGTGCGGCCTGGCATCGCGATGGCGCTAAAGAACAGCGAGAAAAAGCCCGACCGCGCTATCACGGTTTTTGCCGGTGCCGACATTGACGCGACGGACAAGGCTCGCGAATACTTTACGGGGCACGCACCTTCATCTCCCGCGATCGGACTCATAAAGAATGGTGAGTTGGTCAAGCTCTTTGAGCGGCGAGATCTCGAGGGCCGTCCGCCTCAGATGATCGCGCAGGAGCTTGCGAATGCATTTGAGCAGTACTGCGGTACTTCCGGTGCGGCCGAGGCTGCGGTGAACAACTAGTAAATAGAGACAGAGGTCCATAAAGGGCTGCCATTCGGCGGCCCTTTGTATTGCTTACAGTCCGCAAAAACGTGTTGCTCAGCGACAACCATGCCGAGTAAGATAGATGATGCGACGCCACACGCCTGCACTGTCGCTTCTACCGCAGCCGAATGTCCATCAACCAGCGCCAGCACATTCGATTTTCGCTTGATATCCCGGCGATCATTCACCTCCGCACGGGTGAGCGGCGTGAAACCGTACTGCAGCAGATCAGCATCGGCGGCTGCTTTACGGGTTGGGAAGAGAATATCTACATCGGCGACGAATTTCGGATGGAGATCGAGCTGCCGAACAAGAACTACCTGCCCCTTAGCTGCAAGGCTCTTTACCGGTTCGACCACACCGGTATTGGCGTGA
>JBJMGO010000371.1:0-2405 GCA_045807825.1 Pyrinomonadaceae bacterium
ACTCGGGGATGTACGGGCCGATGTACGGCACGGTCGCGTTTCCGGAGCAGTTCTCGCCATACGAATGGGAGCACATGGACATCCCGTTCGCCGCGGGTGCGAAGGCTTATTTTTACTGCTGCAGATCGGCGCGGTGGTTCGCACCATTCTTTGCACGGACCTTCAATGTCGAGGCATACGGATTTTTTTGGTACACGACATTTTCTCGCAGCAAAGATCGATATCGATCTGCGGGTACGAGCACGCGTTCACCGTTGTATACGATCGGCTGCAAGGGTCGCAAATCGCACGGCCTGCTCGGCTCAACACAAAAGCGGCTGGGAATGATGCGTGCGGAGGAGATGAAGAAGTTTGACCCGCGGCCGCCGGACGGTGATACCTCCTATGATCAGGTCGCGGAGCTGTACGACGCGGTGTTTGAGGACATTCGCGTGCGCAAAGACGAGTGGCAGTGGCTCAATGAGCATCTGCCGTCTGGCGAGATCGACGTGCTCGACATCGGCTGCGGCAACGGCGCGTTGCTCAATGCGTTGAGGGACAGGATCAAGACGGGAACCGGCGTCGATGAGTCGTCGGGGATGATCGACAAGGCTCGGCGCCGCAACGAGAATGTTGCAAACCTCGCTTTCGAAAAGATCGACGGTCCGGTGCTGCCATTCCCCGACAACTCGTTCGATGTTGTGACGTCGCTGATGTCATTTCGATACCTGGATTGGGACCCGCTGCTCGCTGAGATCAAACGCGTCACGCGTCCGGACGGTAAGTTCCTCGTGGTCGATATGGTGACGGTGCCGGTCAAGCCTCGCGAGTACGCGCGGCTCGCGGGCGACAAGATGCGCACGCTTCGCGATCGTAAAGCTAACAAAGCCTTTGACGACGCGCTTCGCCGGCTCGTCTCGCACCCGGATTGGAAGAAAATGGTCGAGTACAACCCCATCCGCTCAGAGCACGAGATGAAGTGGTATCTCGAGAGCCGCTTCCCGGGACAAAGCATGGAGATCCTTAACATGGCGTGGCACTCGCGCGTTGTCGGCTTTGACAGCGGCCCGATCGATAACGCGATCGAGACAAAGCTCACATTCCCGTAAGACGCTTCTCCCACGCAATAGGGGCGCAAGTGACTGTGAATATACTGAGTTATCACGATATGAACCGGTCAAGCTCCTTTTCGCAGGTTGAGGAAAGGGATTAATCCCGGTCGGCCGTCTTAGTGTCCTCGAACATTGACTCGAGGGGCGGGTGGGGTGGCGGAGCACTGCGAGCGTATTCGTCCATGTCCTTGGTGATCCGCTCGGCGGCCTCACGGGCGCGGTCGCGGTCATCGGGCTGGATCTTGAGCACGATCTTTCCATGCTGATTCGGCAGCTCCGCTAACCGGCGAAATGATTTGAGCCGGATCTCGATCTTTCCGCTGCGGTTCATAACCGTCTTTTTAAACTTAACGTCGAGCAGCTCCTCGATCGGGATATTTGCGTCCTTTAGGCCTGTGGAGATGAGGCCGATTATCTTCGACTCGTACTCGAGCACGATCCCGGCTGACGAAAACTTCGCCAGCCCATGCACCTGCATCAGACCGTGCTCGGATTTGAATGGAACGCTGGTAAAGGTCTGCATGAAATAGTTTTGCCAACGAAAGACACCAAATACACTAAAACGAAAATTTTACCTTTTGTGTTCTTTCGTGCATTTTCGTGGTTACTCTTTTCCTGATTTGAGCTTGACCACTATCCCCTTTGGCCCGACCGCCCACGTCGCTCGACGCCCTTTGGAGGCTACGGCATTGAGGTTCTCTTTACCAAGCACCGTCCAAGTCTTCCCGCCATCACGTGTAATATCCGAACCATTCGTGCCGACAGCGATGATCGTCTTGCGGTCAACATAGGTCACGCCGGATCTATACCCCGAAAGGCCGGTGCCAAGCTTCCACGTCGCTCCGCCGTCCGTTGTGAGTGCGAGATTCTTCTCGTGCTCGTCCGGCTTCTCGTAATTGCCGCCGACGATCACGCCTTTTTTTGAATCGAACATCGCGACCGAGAAAATGCCACTCGCAGCACCGCCGCCCGGTATCGGCGAGTCTACGCGCTTAGAATGTAATTCATCGTCCTCATGTAATTCGAAGTTATAGACACTCGTCCGTATTCCTCCGGTTACGAACCAGTAGCGTCCACCAGCGAAGATCAAGCATGTTCCGCTCGCCGCAAAAGCGGCCTCGCCCGCAACCGCGGGAAGCACAGCCCACCCGTAGTCGGTTTTCCAGGTCGAAAAACCATCGTGAGTGCCGGTTATTGGGAACCAGCCGTCCACCGGATCTGAGACTGCAAAACACTGTTGACCCCGACACGCCATTGCGTCGTAAAACGCTTTCGGGTCGTCGTTCTTGAACCTCAGTTTCCAGGTCTTGCCGC
>JBJMGO010000372.1:0-20197 GCA_045807825.1 Pyrinomonadaceae bacterium
ATGCGGTGGTTGCCGGTGTCAGCTACGAGAACTTTGTCGTCCCACACGGCGATACCGCAGGGCGTGTCGAATTTAGCCGCTGCGCCGATTCCGTCGGCATATCCGCGAGACCCGCCGGCGAGAGTCGTCACGCTGTCATGTTCGATATCGAGGACCCGGATGCGGTCGTTGTAGGTATCGGCAACGTAGATTTTCCCGTCTGCTGCGGCAGCAACGCCGAGCGGGCCATTGAACAAAGCTTCATGTTTATCGCCGTCTGCAAAGCCGCGAGCGTTGTCTCCGCGACCCCCATATCCGTAGGCGTTGCCCCACACGTCGGGGCCGCCGTGTGTTATGAGGATCTGGTTCCTGCCCGCATCCGCCACCACCAGGCTGCCGTCGCTCGCGACTGCCAAACCCGATGGCGTGTTCAAATCCTCCCAGAATGGCGTGGCGTTGCCGTCCCGTACTTTCCAGATCATCCCATTCTGTCCATCGGAAATGTAAACGTCACTGTCCTTAACTGCGATGGCAAATGTTTCGCCAAATTCGCCATTCGCTCCGGCTATCGTCGAGGCAAACTTTGGCGTGCGGTCGGCCTGCTCCGCACGGGAGCATGCGAGATGGAGTATCGCGACGGATACGACGAGAAGGGCAAGGGCTAGGCGAGGCAACATCGGGCTCTGAATAATATAGAGCCTTGCCCGCCGAAAAGCGACGTGAAACAAAACGCTGCAACCATCCGTACCTCAGAGTTATCTGAATCTGTTTCGGCTTTTGTTGAACGTCATGAAAAAGTTTTCACCGTCCCGCCGGATCGCCGGCGTCTTTTTATTGTTGATCTTTGTCGCCTCGGGCCTGACACGACCTTTCTCGGCACAACAGCCCGGTGCCGCAGACCGTAAGCTCCCGCCGGTCAACTGGGTCCGCAGCAGGAATATCGACGTCAAGCATCTCGACGTCGATCTTCGTTTTGATTGGGACAAAGAGCAGGCGATCGGCTCTGAGGTCATCACGCTTGCGCCTTTTGCGGATGCGGATCACGTTCAACTCGACGCTGCGATGATGACGATCAATTCCGTCTCGCTCGTTGGCGGCGGACCGCTGCAGTTCAACTACGACGCAAAGGCAGACAACAACAACCTTGATATTGCTCTGGGACGAATCATGCCAGGTGGTCAGGACCTGCAGATCAAGATCGACTACGCCACCAACTATGTGAATAAGGCCGAGGGCGACACGGCCATCGGAGGGTTTGGACGCGGATTGAGGTTCATCAGGCCGACGGCACTCGAGCCGAATAAGCCGCGGCAGATCTGGTCGCAAGGCGAGTCGGAATTCAACCGCTACTGGTTTCCCTCGTATGACTCGCCTAATGATTTTCGAACGCAGGACCTGCGGGCCACGGTTCAAAAGCCATTCTTCGTAGTGTCGAACGGCAAGCTCGTGGACACGAAGGATAACGGCGACACACGCACCTTTCACTGGGTCATGGACCAGCCGTTCTCGAATTATCTTTCGTCTATAGTCGTGATGCAGACGACACCCGTTGAGCAGAAGTTCGACGACGTGCCGGTGATTAACTACGGCTATCCGGATGAGGCCAAAGAGGTCGCTCTCACCACTAAGAACCTGCCCGCGACTATCGCGTTCTTCTCGCAGATCACAGGTGTTAAGTACCAGTATCCAAAGTATTCGCAGGCTTTTGTCGAGGATTTTGGCGGCGGAATGGAGAACATCTCGGCTACCACACAGATCGAGGAGATGATCCACGACGAACGCGAGCTGCTCGACGGAGACAGCGAGTCGCTGCAGTCGCACGAGCTTGGGC
The DNA here is from genome assembly GCA_045807825.1 of Pyrinomonadaceae bacterium. Lineage (GTDB taxonomy): Bacteria > Acidobacteriota > Blastocatellia > Pyrinomonadales > Pyrinomonadaceae > OLB17. Next base: position 1,811 of record JBJMGO010000372.1, read on the forward strand.
ACCAATGGTTTGGCGACTATGTGACCTGCCGCGACTGGGGCCAGATCTGGCTCAACGAGAGTTTCGCGACTTATATGCAGGCGATGTGGGACGAGAAGTTCAAGGGTCACGACGAATTTCTCTACCAGGACGTCCGGGCAAATCACGACCAGGTACTCGGCACTTGGAATTCGGGAAACAGGCGGCCAATCGTAACTAAGTACTACGCGGACAAGGACGCGATGTTCGACAACTACGCGTATCCGGGCGGCGGTTCCGTGCTGCACATGCTGCGAAAGGAACTAGGCGACAAGCTATTTTTTGCTTCGCTGCACAAGTACCTGACCGACAATGCTCATCAGCCGGTCTCGACCGAGGACCTCAGAATTGCATTCGAGGAGACGACGGGACAGTCAATGGACTGGTTCTTTGACCAGTGGCTTTACAGGATGAGCCATCCGGTTTTTGAGGTCACGCAGAATTACGACGACGCTTCGAAGAAGCTGACGCTCAACGTCAAGCAGACACAAAAGGTCGATGTCGCTAATGCCTATCCACAGACGGATTTCTTCCAGGGTTCGGTGGATGTCGAGGTCGACAACCGTGTTCAGCGTGTTTGGCTCAAGCCGCAGGAGACGAATGTATTTACATTCGACTCGGCGGCGCGGCCGAGGCTGGTGAACTTTGACTACGAGAGCACGTGGCTCAAGGAGCTGAAGTTCGACAAATCGACTGACGAGCTTCTCTACCAGATCGCCAACGATAAGGACGTGCTTGCTCGCCGATGGGCGATGGGCGAGCTGCAAAAGCGTGGCTCTGCCGGTACTGACCGGGACAGGATACTCGCAGCACTGAGCACGGCGTCGGAGAAGGACACCTTCTGGCGCGATCGTCGTGCCGCGTTCTCGCTGGTTTCCGCTATCGTTTCACCCGATCCGCCGCAGGGGCAGCCTCGTGCGGCGATAAAGCTCGATGCGGCGACCGAGGCTCTGGCGATTCGCTTGACCAAAGATCCGCAGTCGCTCATTCGAGCGGACGCGATCCGGTTGCTCGGAGAGACGCAGGACGCGAAGTACGTCTCAACGTATCTGGCGGCCGTCGACGACCGCAGCTATGGTGTGATCGATGAGGCCGCACGGGCACTGGCGTTGACAAAAGATACTCGTGCATTCGACACGCTGGCAAAGCTCTCGTCCACCCCATCGTGGAAGGGCCGCATCATGACCGCCGGCCTCAACGGGCTGGCGACCCTCGGCGACAAGCGCTCCTTTGACATCGGGTTGAGAGTCGCGTCCGACGCGTTGACGCCCATCCGTGCCCGCATCACGGCGTATCTGCTTGTCGGAGGTGCGGGGAAGGGCGATCCGAGGGCTTATCCGGTGCTCGCATCAGCTTTTCACGCGGCATATGACACGGGTAATCAGCAGGCGTTATTCACCCTGCTGCGAGCCACCACGCAACTTGGCGATCCGCGTGGGCAGGAGGTCTTTGACATGATGAAAACGCGGTACAAGGACAATGCCCAGATCCTGGGCTTTATCCTGCAGGCTGAGAAGACGTTTCAGTCCGCGGCGAAGGGCGGGCAGTAACCAAATGCTTGCATTCGAGGCCGCTTTTTTGTAATATCTCTGTTTGCTGAGATAGCGTCGGATTCACGAAAAGTGGGTTTCGCACCCACTTTTTGTTTTGGGCGTAAGGCGGAGAGATGGAAGGTTCCTCGATCCTAGAGAGAGTTGAAAAGATAGCTCGTGCGGCGGCCGCGGACAGCGGTGTCGACTTGGTTCATGTAGAGCTCGCGGGCATCAAGCGGGACCAGGTGATCCGCATTTATATTGATAAAGAGGGCGGCGTCACGATCGAGTACTGCACGAACGTCTCACATGCGGTCGAGTCGGTACTCGATTCGGACGACTTTATTCCCGGGAAATACGTCCTTGAAGTTTCGAGTCCCGGCATCGAGCGTCAGCTTTACAGCCTAGCGGATTTCTTTAAGTTCGCAGGGCAGTTGGCTAAGGTCAAGACAAAGACCGATATAGATGGTCAAAAGACGTTCATCGGTGTGATAACGGCGGTCGACGGTGAGGACATCACCCTCAACGACCGCACGCGTGGTACGGTGACATTCCCCTACAGCATGGTCGATAAGGCAAATTTAAAGATCGATCTCGTAAAGGAATTTAGCAGCAAATAGCTGCAGTTAGAGGAAGAATCGAGATGGCAGCGACATCATCCATAGGGCAGAGCATAGATATCTTGTGCAGCGAGCAGGGCCTCGACCGCGACATGGTCATCGAGGCGATGAAAGAGGCCGTAAAGGCCGCGGCTCGCAAGCAGTTTAAGGATAAAACCGGCGAGAGCATCCAGGTCGAGTGGAACTCGGAGGACGGCGACATCGAGGTTTCGGCTGAGAAGATCGTTGTCCAGGACGTTGAGGACCCGTTGACGGAGCTTTCACTAGTGGACGCTCAAGAAATGGCAGGTGATGAGATCGAGATCGGCGACATGCTTTTGCTCCCGCTGAATCGCGAGGAAATGGGCCGCATCGCCGCTCAGACCGCAAAGCAGATCCTCGTGCAAAAGGTGCGCGAGGCCATTCGAGAAAAGGTTTACGACGAGTACGTCGACCGCAAGGGCGAGCTGATCAACGGCACCGTTAAGAGATTCGAGCGTGGCGACATGATCATCGACCTTGGCAACAATCTCGAGGCGATCGTTCCACGTCAGGAGCAATCGCGCGGTGAGATGTGGAATCAGGGCGAGCGAATTCGCGTCGTCATCGTCGATGTCACAAAGGAGCAAAAGGGGCAGCAGATCCGATGTTCACGTGCTTCGCCAGAGCTGCTCAAGCGGCTGTTTGAGATGGAGGTCCCTGAGATCTACGACGAAACGGTCGTTATCAAGTCCTGCGTTCGCGAGCCCGGAGATCGTGCAAAGATCGCCGTGACTTCAAATGAGAAGGACGTGGATCCCGTCGGCGCGTGCGTCGGTATGAAGGGCTCACGCGTGCAGGCCATCATTAAGGAGCTTCGCGGCGAGAAGATCGACATTATCGAGTGGTCGGACGAGCCGTCGGTATTCGCGGCAAACGCACTTTCACCGGCAAAGGTCTCGCAGGTCCGCATCACGGACATCGAGGGCCGCCAAATGGAGGTCATCGTCGGCGAGGACCAGCTTTCGCTAGCTATTGGTAAGAAGGGGCAGAACGTTCGTCTCGCGACCCGGCTGGTTGGCTGGGAGATCAAGATCGTCAGCGAGGAGCTGCTCAAGCAGGAGATCGCTCGCCAGATGGGCCGCATGATGGCGTCGGGCGAGGCAGTGCCGATCACGGCGCTTGAGGTTGTGACCGCTGGCCAGGCCGAGATCCTCGCAAATAAGGGTGTGACGGATGTCGAGGCCCTAGCGGCGGTATCGGTTGACGACCTTGTGGAGTTTCTCGACGTCAGTATGGACGAGGCGGCGCAGATCAAGGCTTCGGCAACGAGCATCGTCGCGGCTAAGGAGTCGGCAGGCTCATCGGATGAGGGCGGTGAAGAAGCCCCCTCTGACGATGTCGCCGCCGAGGCTGAGGCCGTGATGGAGCAGACCGAGGAAGGCTCAGAGGAGCTTAGTCCAGAGGATGCCGCCGTTCTGGTCGAGGCGGAGATCACCGAGCCTGACGAGGAAGAATCATCGGATATCATCTCGGAGAAGAAGTTCGATCCGGAGACGAACGGCAACGCCCTCGATTCGGACGACAAAGCAGGCGAATAGTTAGTTAACGGCAAAAAAAGACAGATCTAAAGATCGAGTATGGCCATTGGTAAGAGCATTAGGGTTTACGATCTCGCACGCGAGGTGAAGCAGGACACCAAGCGCGTGATGGAGGATCTGCGCCGAGAGGGAGCGGACGTCAGCGTGCCGTCCAACACAATTCCTCACGAGCTGGCCGAGAAGGTGAGAGGGCGGTACTTCCCAAAGACCGAGGTCGCCCCAAAACGTGGTATCAAGGTCATCAAAAAGGCCGCGCGTCCGGAGGAGCCCGTTGCAGGCGATGAGGCACCGGCAATGGAACCGATCGAGGAGGTCGCACACGCCGCCGAGGCCATCGCTCCGGCCGAGACTCCGTCCATCGAGGCTCCCGCACCTGCCGCTGAAGAGGAAGCCCCGAAGCGAAAGGTCAAGGTGCTCGCTAAAAAGCCGGCGCCGCAGCCAGTGGCCGAGGAGCCGCCTGCACCAGAGCCGCAACCAGTGGAAGCTGCGCCAGTTGCTGAAACACCTGCACCTGCACCTATAGCCGAAACACCTGAGGCGCCGCCTGCGGCGACAACTACACCTGTTCAGCCGGTGGTGGGGCCGGGTGGCACTGTTCGCAAGAAATTAACACTTACATCCGATGCCCTTAAGCAGGGCATCAAGGTCGGCGACAGGCTCGTAAATGAGGGGCCAACGCGTACGGGACGACTTGCCGAGCCGCAGCTTCGCGGTACGCAAGGTGAATCCGCGACACCGCAGCTTACGTACACGCCGCCAGCAGACAATCGCCGTCGACCCGGCCGCAGCGGCGGACGCAAGGGCCGTCCGGGTGACGATAAGACCGGAAGGTTCGGAGATCGCGATGCGGACGCACCGACGAAACGTTCGCTTGAAGAGAGAATTCTAGAGCAGGTCGGCCGTGCCGACGCGGGTGCACTCAAGCAGATCAGATTGGTCGAGGGTGCGACTGTTCGCGAGTTTGCCGAGGCGCTTGGAATCACGCCGCGTGACATCGTGCAGCTTTTGATCAAACGTGGGATCTTCGCGACATTGAACCAGGCCATCGGCGAGACAATGGCGACTGAAATGGCCCGCGATTACGGCTTTGACCTCTCATTCGTACCATTTGAGGAAATGGTCATCGAGGAGGAGTTTGAGGAGCTGATCGCTGCCGACGCAGACGATGTCGAGGAGCCGCGAGCTCCGGTGGTGACCGTCATGGGTCACGTTGACCACGGTAAGACGAGCCTGCTAGATGCGATCCGCCACGCCGATGTCGCTGGCGGCGAGGCTGGTGGGATCACGCAGCACATCGGTGCGTACAGCGTGTTTGTGGAAAACCCAGATAGCCCCGGCGAGCAGCGTCGCGTCGTGTTCCTGGACACACCGGGCCACGAGGCCTTTACGATGATGCGTGCACGCGGTGCAAAATCAACCGATATAGTCATTCTCGTAGTCGCGGCCGACGACGGCGTCATGCCGCAGACGATCGAGGCCGTGGACCACTCAAAGGCTGCCGGTGTCCCGATCATCGTCGCTATCAACAAGATCGATAAGCCTGACGCGAATCCCGACAAGGTCAAGCAGGGTCTCGCCGGTCTAGGACTTCAGCCGACAGATTGGGGCGGAGACACCGAAATGGTCCCCGTATCGGCAAAACAAAAAACCGGTCTAGAAACACTGCTCGAAACGGTGCTCTTGCAGGCCGATATTCTCGACCTCAAGGCGAGCCCCACCAGACGTGCTTCGGGCGTGGTGCTCGAGGCGAAGCTCGATAAGGGACGCGGTCCGGTTGCGACGGCGCTCGTGCAGCAGGGAACTCTGCACATTGGTGATCCATTCATTGTCGGGCAATTCTCGGGCAAGGTTCGGGCGATGATCTCGGACCGCGGCGACAACGTGCTGGAAGCCGGGCCCGCGACACCTGTCGAGATACTCGGTCTACAGGGCGTGCCGCAGGCTGGTGATACATTCCAAGTCGTCGCCGACGTTGAGCGTGCCCAAGATATTGCTCAGCAGCGGCAGATGCATGCCCGTCAGGCCGCGATGGTCAAAACGACGAAGCGTGGCATCGAGTCTCTCGGACAAGCCGAGATCAAGGAACTGCTTGTTGTTCTCAAGGCGGACGTTCAGGGTTCTGTAGAGGTGCTGCGTTCGACGCTTGAGAAGCTCTCAACCGAGAAGGTCAAGGTCCGCGTTATCAGTGCCGGCGTCGGTGCTATCAACGAATCCGACGTGCTGCTCGCCTCGGCGACGCAAACAGAGGAGACCGGCACCGCCGTCGTCATCATCGGCTTTAATGTGCGACCCGAAGCACGCGCGGCGGATGTGGCGCGGCAAGAGGAGGTCGATATTCGCCTCCACTCGATCATCTATAAGGTCGAGGAAGAGATCCATGCGGCTCAGGTCGGGATGCTGGACGCTATAGAGAAGGAGAATATTCTCGGCAAGGCCCAGGTCACGGATATCTTTAAGGTCTCGCGAATTGGTACGATCGCCGGCTGTCGTGTCATCGACGGCGTCATTCGCCGGCAGGCAAAGGCACGTCTCATTCGGGACGGTGTCGTTGTCTGGAGCGGGGATATCGCCACGCTCAAGCGGTTTAAGGACGACGTCAATGAGGTTCGTCAGGGCTTTGAATGCGGTATGAGCCTCGTCAACTTTAACGACATCAAGGTCGATGACGAGATCGAGGCGTACGTGATCGAGAAGGTGGCGGCAACCGAATTGTAAGAATGCTCAGTGCAAAATGCACAATTGGAGCTGTCGCAGACGGCTTGAGGATTGTGCATTCGGCATTCTGCATTATGAATTGTTTATGCGTCGGCCAGAGCGTTTTGCCGAAAGTTTGAAAGAGGAGATCTCCGAGGTCGTGGGTTTTGAGCTCGATGACCCGCGGGTCGAGAGCGTCACGGTCACGGATGTGACCGTTGCACCCGATCTCAGAGACGCGAAGGTATACGTTCTGATTCGCGGCACCGAGAGAGAGGTCAGCGAGGCGCTCCAGTCGCTGCGTCATGCATCGACATTCGTTCGTCAGCAGGTCGCGGCGAATCTAAACCTCCGATACGCACCGCACATCCATTTTGTGCGCGACACGGCCGAGGAGAATGCGTCACGAGTTGGCGAGGTGCTGAACGAACTGAAGATGCAAGGGGAATTCGTTGAGAAGGAAGGCAGTGAACGGTGAACGAGTTCGGTTTCTCTCACTAATTACTATTCACTATTCACGTTTTATAAGTGTTAAGCCAAGTAGTTGAGTTAATTGAAAACAAGAACGATTTTGCGATAACCACGCATATCAAACCCGACGGCGACGGCCTTGGCTCGTCGCTCGGGCTATGCTGGCTGCTGCGTTCACTTGGCAAGAATGCGGAGGTGATCGTACGCGGCGATGTGCCGCATGCGTATCGCGATCTCCCTGGAGCGGAGCAGATCAAGGACGTAAGCGAGGTGAATGGGCACTACGACGCAGTTTTCGTCATTGAATGCTCGGACCTTGAGCGGCCGGGCATCGCTGGACTCGACAGCGTCTTCACGGTGAATATCGATCACCACGCGACGAGCGCCCACTTCGGCACGATCAACTGGATCGACTCGACGGCCTCCGCCGTCGGAGAGATGATCTACAACCTTTGCAAGGCGATCGGTGGACGGATCACAAAAGAGCTTGCCGAGTGCGTCTACATGGCGCTCGTGACGGACACTGGCTCTTTCCACTTTCCAAATACTTCTGACCGCACACTCAAAGTAGCTTCTGAGCTGATCAAAGCCGGTGCCGAGCCGACGAAGATCGGCAATTCCGTGTATTACAACTACCCGTGGTCGCGCATTGAGCTGATGCGTCAGGTCCTCGCGACGGTCCGCCGTGACGCAAGCGGCCGTATAGCAATGATGCGGCAGACTGACGAAATGGAGCGAAACGCCGGCACCGTCGACGGTGACAACAGCGGGTTTGTGAATATCCCGCTGACCGCACGCGAAGTTGTCGCGGCGGTCTACATGCGTGAGGTCGGGCCACAGACATATCGGGCGAGCCTTCGTTCAAAGGGCAACATAAATGTCGCGAAGGTGGCTGAAAAATTCGGCGGCGGCGGCCACAAAAACGCTGCCGGCCTGGGGGTCGAGGGCGATTGGGACGCCCTTGAACGCGAGATCGTCGCCGCTCTCCAAGAGGCCATCGACGCAGCAGCAGAATAACAACCGCGAAATACGCGAAAAAAGAACTAAAAGGATGTAGCTCCTCCTTTTAGTTCTTTTCGTATATTTCGCGGTTAAATATCTTAGTGACTGAAAAGCGTTACAAATGGCGGCGGGATGATTACCGTGAAAAGACCAAGGGCCTCCTGATGCTCAATACCGGCGACGGCAAGGGCAAGACGACGGCGGCTCTTGGGACGATGGTGCGGGCCGCTGGCCGCGGGTTGAAGTGCGCGATGGTGCAGTTCATGAAGTCAAAGACCGACCGCTACGGCGAGCACGATTCACTGGAGAAGCTCGGTATCGAGACCCACACAATGGGAGCTGGCTTTACGTGGGACACCGAGGACAAGAGCCTAGATATCAAAACATCTGAGGAGACATGGGCGCTCTGTCGGGAGAAGATGCACTCGGAGGAATATGACCTTCTTGTTTTCGATGAGCTGCTCTACGTGCTGAGCTACGGCTTCCTGGACATGGGCGCGGTCCTTGCCGAGATCACCGACGTACGTAAGTCTCAGCCGCACCTGCACCTGATCCTCACGGGTCGCAATGTCGATGACGCTCTTCAAAAGATGATCGATGCTGCCGACCTCGTGACCGAGATGCGTGAGGTCAAGCATCCATTCCATGCGGGCATTTATGCTCAGCAGGGGATTGAATTTTGATCCGGAATAACTTAGAACGTATAACGAATAGCGAATAATTATTCGTTCTCCGTTATACGTTCTTCGTTATTTCGGAGCAGGGATTTGAAAGAAACAATCGACAAGAGATCTGCGAGCGGGATCGCTGACTACCTCGCCCTGGCTTTGACGACTTTCGGCGTCGGATACATTCCCGGTGCGCCAGGAACGTACGGATCGGCGGTCGGTGTGGCGATCTACTTTGGTGTGTACGCGGTGATCGCGCGGCTGGATGAACTTTTTCCGGTGCGGGCGGCGGCATTTTCGCAGTACATGGCAATGCGCTGGGCGATCATTCCGGTTGCCCTCGCTGGGTTTTGCCTGATCGGGATCTGGGCATCAGGGCGCACGGCACCGATCTTTGGACGCAAGGATCCGTCGCAAGCCGTTGTCGATGAGGTCATGGGTCAGCTCGTCACGTTTTGTTTTGTCCCGTTCGGCGTGAATTGGCTGTTCATCCTGTTGGGTTTTCTACTCTTTCGCCTTTTCGACATCATCAAGCCTTTTCCGGCGAGGAGCTGCGAAGCTCTTCCCGGCGGTCTGGGCATCTGCGCGGATGACATTGTCGCGGGTGTGTATGCCGGAATATGTTTGGCTGTCGCGTACGCGGCATACTTGTTTCTATGATCTATCACGTTCTCCCGGGTGATGCTCAAGTCGCTGAATTCACCGCCGCCGGCCTCGACGGTGAGGTGATCGTCTGCCGCGAAGCCCTCATCGACGGCCCGATCCACGCTGAGGACCTCGATCAGTTTTGGGACCAGCGAGCCCGCTTTATTGTCGCTGAGTATGGTGAGGACGAGATCGCGTACCACGATAATGTCGCACGAGATCTGGCGCGGCTGCAGGAGGTCGAGGCAGGTGATGAGGTCAATCTGTGGTTCGAATACGAGCTGTTTTGCGCTGCGAATATGTGGTTTTGCCTTTCGCTGCTAAACGATGCCCGAGCTACCGTTTACAGGGTTGAGCCATTTGGCCGTGCTCTGGAGGAGCGGTGGGATGGTTTTGGCGGATTCACAGCGGACGATATGCGGGCGGCGCACGCTCTTCGCACCCTTTTATCGGCGGAGCATGTGACGCTCGGTGGAGAGCTTTGGGAGGCGTATCGGCAGCGCGATCACGCGAAGCTTAAGGAGCTTGCCGCGAGGTGCGACACCGACTGCTTTCCATACCTCACCGAGGTAGTCGCCGCGGTCGCCGAGGAAGACATCTACCCGCTCGAGGTCCTCAAGGAGATCCGCAGCCGCGGAGTGACAGACTTCAACAGCATCTTTGCCGAATTCAAAAAAGGAGCCGGCGTGTACGGCTATGGCGATACGCAGGTGCAAAAGCTGCTCGAGAAGATATAAAAAATGGCTGCCATGTTGGCAGCCATTCCAGTACTTATCGCGAGCTAAAGTCTATACCCGTCAAACTATCGTTAACGTTAATAGGCCGCGACGTGAACTGATATCGTCTTGCGGTAACACCTGCGACGTAACTCTCGCCTGACATCAACTCGACCGAGTAGTAGCCGAAAGCATTGCTGAGGACGGTCTTTACGATCCCATGGGTGTCTGTGAAGGAGACAGCAGCACCACGGATGGCATAGCCGCTCGCATCCTGGACCCTACCGGAAACCGTGACGGCCGCCGCCGTTGAAGAGAGTGCGGACTGCCACATTCCACGGCCGTGGGTAGCGATGCGAAGGAGGCGGAACGTCGGGTGAACGACCATATCAAAAACAGCTACCCGGGGCAGACCTGTGCCAAAGGGTGCCCAGTTTACGCCGCCATCCGTCGAGGCGAATACACCAATGTCCGTGCCCGCATAAAGTGTTGCTGTGTTTGTCGGGTCGATGGCAAAGGCATTTACCGGTACGTCCGGAAGTAGGTTCGCGCCCGTTCCATTTAATGCACTGATCGCTGGTGTGGTGCTTAGGTTTGTGACCTTCCAAACATGGGACTGTGTGGGTGCTGTACCGCCGGCATAATTGCCGAGTGTAATGTACGCCGTTTCCTTATTTGTTGGATCAAAGAGAAGCCTTGCGACATAAAAGTCTGGAATCGTCCCACCTCCAACTGCATCAAGACTTGTCAGGGTTGTTGAACCTGTCGTCGTATAAAACAGAGCACCGTTGTTGAGGCCGACTATCCTGTAGTTATCGTCCTGCGGAGAGATACCTATCGAGCTGATCGGAACGCCGCTCGTGATCGGAGCTTGGCTAACCGCGATGACATTGGTGCCTTGTGTCGCTGATCTAAGGAGCCGATCGGTGCCAAAGTAGACGACATTGTTCGGTGTTATCGAGGTGCTGAGTGCGGTCGGAGCGTAGAAGTTCACTGCCGTCGTGGTCGCCGCACTGCATGCAAATCCGTTCGTCGTCGCTGTCCCTGAGCAGCCGAGGAATGACCATGAACCGAATGTACCTCCGGCGAGACTCCGGGCCCAGCCGATCTGACTCGCTGTTTGATTGAAGTACGTGTGGTACATCGTTGTCGGTGTTGACTGATCGATCATCGCAAAGCCACCATCCCCGTCGTCAGAATGCAGCCAAGTTGGCCCCGGGGCGGAGATCGCTTCGGTGCCGTTGTCCTGAGTGCCGCCGAGGGTTATGTTCTGATCCGTCGGATGGACGGCAATGCTCTGGAATTGGGTCGCCCTAAAAGTTGAGTTGTTGAGTGGGGCGAAGGTGTTCCCTCCATCGGTCGACTTCCAAATGCCGCCATCATCGCCGCGATACACGGTATTTGGGTCCGACGGTGCGACCCTGATGACGTGTGTGTCGGCATGCGTCTGGCTGTCATGGGCGGTGAAGGCTGTTGCTCCGCCGTCAAGGGAAGTACTCTCCTGACGTGCGCACGCACGGCCACCGGAGGTACCTGTGACATTACCTCCGAGAAATAGCTTGTCCGTACCGGCGGTCGCTCCAGCGACAATGTCGAAGCCGATATTGTAAAAGCATTGGGCCTGACAAAATCCGCCGCCGCCGAATAGCTACGTAGCCGACCATGTCTGACCACCGTCATCTGAACGTCGAAGGCCTCCGACATTTGCTGCGGAATTGCAGTTTGAGCCGAGTGTCGATGCCTCCCCGCTCGCGAAATAGATCCTTGCGGGATTTGGATTTTGCGGAGCAACTACAAACTGCCCGCGGCCATTGGAGGTTGATGTCGCGGTTGTCGTGAAAGTCTGCGTAAAGGTCGGTGATCCGGTCATGGCGTTCGTTGATCTGTATACACCGCCGTCACCCGTGATATTGATGCCATTGAGCCAAACGATCAGTGTGTTGCCGGTAGCGTCGCTCGGGTCAAAGACCATGTCGTTCACGTTCCGGTTCACAGTGCATGGATTGTCGAGGCAGAGACCCTGACCGGTATTTGTGGTGCTCACCGCGACACGCGTCACGCTGGCCGCGGCCGGCGATCCGCCGACGTTGTCGAGACGATAAAGTCCACGCATCGCGAGCGGGGGAATGGTGTTGCCGAATGGCGGATTTCCGCCGAGCCCGATAACACCGCCCGCGGCTCCGGCGAGGAGCGTGTCGTGGTTCGTGGGTGAAACGAGGATCTTGCTAACGCTCCGGCCGTTGAAGGCGAGCGTGCTCTGCGGATTGCTACTGGCGTCAAGGTAATTCCTGGTCGGGTTGAACGGGCCGACGATCGTCGGAGTTCCTGCCGGGTTGTCGATCCGGTAAATGCCCACCCCGGCGAAGCTGTCTGCTGATCCGTTTGCTTCACCCGTGCCAATCCACAGTCGATTAGGAGAGACGGCTGTATCTAGCGTCAACGAACCGATCGCGAGCGTCAGGGCCGAATCCATCATCGGCGTCCAGGTCGTACCACCATCCAGCGAGCGGTATAGACCACCTTGCGCCGTACCGACATAGACTGTGCTCGGATTCGTTGGGTCTATCTCGATGGCGGTGGTGCGGCCACTGACATTCGTCCGACCTCCCGAGGTTTGCCCGAGCGGAATTGGATTGGGCCCTAGCTCCACCCAGATGGGATTGAGGAGCGGTGCAAGAGAGCGTTCATCGGCTAATCCCGCATTGACTACGGCCGATCCAGAACGAATGGACGTGGCGTTCAGCTTCTGAGCAGGCGTGTTTGCTTGCTCGACAGCTGTGATGATCCTCTGCCGCTGTTTATCGGCCTGACCGATAGCGCGGCTCCTCGCGGTCGGGTCGGCCGGACGTTCAGGATCGATACCCCGTAGGAGGGCGACGAATTGATCCCTACGCATCAGGTAATTTGCTTCGTCAAAATCGGCGCCTGCCCAAGGTGGGGCATCAGGATCACCCGAGAAGTAGTCCGTTATCTTCGCTCTGACATCCTCTGAACCAAAAAACACCGCGACCCCGGCCAGGAGCGTAGCCAGCGTGAAAACGTAAACCAGTCTCTTCATTCTTCTCTCCCCGGATGCTAGAGCGCTCTTACCCGCGCCCGAACTCCGATAAGCTTACAAGTTGTATGAGTAGCATCTAAACTTAGCTCTTGATAAAGGCGAAAAGCAAGTAGACAGCAACGTGCAGGTGCAAACCTTGCTTGATCATCTGTAAGGCAACTGACGCCGTTGTGTCGACCAGCCTACAGCCTAGCTAGTTTTCTCAAGCTATCTTGATCGCATAGATGCGATCATCAATAGCCAAAAGGGTCGACAGATCGTTAAAACAGGTCTTCGGCCTCGAGGAACTGCGCCCTTTGCAGCGGGATGTGATCGAGCGCGTATTCGCCGGCAAGGACGTGCTCGCGATCATGTCAACAGGAGCCGGAAAGTCGCTGTGTTATCAGCTTCCGGGACTGCAGCTTGATGGCATGACCATCGTGGTTTCGCCGCTGATCTCGCTGATGAAGGACCAGGCCGACAAACTCGAGCATCTCGGGCTCGAAGCGTCGTCCCTCAACAGCTCTATTCCGCAGACCGAGCAGCGGGAGGCGATCGAGGCGGTTGAGGAGGAGACGAGTGACTTCATCTTTACAACGCCGGAGCGGGTGACCGGCGATGAGTTCATCGAGACACTAAGCGACAAGCAGATCGGTCTCGTTGTGATCGATGAGGCGCACTGCATTTCGCAGTGGGGACACGATTTTCGCCCGGCTTTTCTCGAGTTGCGGGACGCGATCCGCCGCTTGGGTGAGCCGCAGGTGATCGCACTGACGGCGACAGCGACGCCTGAAGTGATCGACGATATCCGAAAGCAGCTCGGCCGTCCGAGGATGGAGGTTGTTCGCGGAGGCGTGTACCGGGAGAACCTCCACTTTTCGGTCATCCACACCACCAACGATCGGGGAAAGCGCTCAAAGCTCGAGGAAAGGCTCCGTGAGATCGACGGCTCAAAGCTGATCTACTGTGCGACGATCCGGGCGGTTGAGGAGGTCACCGAATTCCTTAAAAGCAGCGGCCTTGAAGTCGGGAGCTATCACGGACGCATGACACCAAAGCGTCGCGGCGAGGTGCAGGACGCATTTATGTCGGACAGGCTCGAGACGGTCGTCGCCACAAATGCATTCGGCATGGGCGTCGACAAACCCGATATTCGGGCCGTGATCCACTGGCAAATTCCCGGTTCTCTTGAGGCATATTACCAGGAGGCTGGCCGTGCCGGACGCGATGGCGACGCGGCGGAATGCATTCTGCTCTACGACACACGAGACAGGCGAGTACAGCAATATTTCCTCGGCGGGAGGTATCCGACAGCGGAGGAAGTTGGTGTGATCTATTCAGCGTTCAAAGCGTTAAAGAGATCGTCGTCTGAAGATCTGATCGCCGCTGTCGGCGACAAAGTCTCAAAAAACAAGATCAAGGTCGTCCTCAACATGCTCAAGGACGAGGGCGTGATCAAGGAGCGACGCGGCAAGAAGTTTGAGCTGGCGAAGACGGACCTTACCGAAGAGCAGTTAGCTAATACCACACAGCAATACGTAGAGCGGGGTATGTCCGACCGTGAGAAGCTCGAGCGGATGATGCTCTACGCACAGAGCGGACTCTGCAGGTGGAGGTCCTTTGAGGGATATTTCGAGAGTGACGATCCGATCGAGAATTGCGGCTCCTGCGACAACTGCGTTTCGCCTTCCGAGGAACGGCTGCATATCGAGGTGCCGGCCGAACACATCACCTCGACCGACGAGCAAAAGCTCCTAAAGAAGCTCTCAAAGAATGGCAACGGTCACTTTTCTGTCGGTGATATCGTGCGAGTACCAAAATTCGGCGAGGTCGAGATCGCGGAGATCACCGGTGACAAGGCCAACGTCCTTTTAGCTGGAGGCGAGAGAAAGACCTTCAAGACCGAGTACCTCAAGCGTGTACGCTCGCAAAAAAGCCCGGCAACTATGTAACCGGGCTTCAAGAAATACTTAGTTCAAGGTCTAGTGCAGCTGATCGTGACCGTGCTGCTTGACCATCTTGTTGTAGACGCCGAAGAGCAGCATAGGCGCGACCCACTGGCCGAAGAAGTGCGATTTGTCTTTTGCGCCAAAGAGCTGGCACGCGGCCGAGACGCCCATGGCTCCGACAGCTGCCCAAAGAAATGTGTCCGACGGCAGTTTCGACGTCTGGCTCTCGATCATGCTGGCGACCGTGCCCTCGGTCCGTTCCGAGGGGCTCGATTGCGACAGGTTCGTAAAGTCCATTCCGTCGCTGCCCTGTGATTGCGTAGAAGATGTTTCTGGCATGTTCATAATTGTTCCTCCAAAAAGAATGTGAATTATTGCCGGGAAAAGCGGGGAGACAGTTCCTCGGTGGCGTACTTAAACATTGCCGCCGACGAGAGGTGGCGGATGTCTGACAGCTTACTTTTTCGTTGAATTATGTTGACGCTTCGCGGACAAAAAGCTCCTCGAGCGATTGTTTGATCGGCTGGACCGAGATGAGATGACCGCCGGCTTCGCGAATCACCTTGAGAGCGGCCTCGATGTCCGATTCGTCGAGAACCTCGATGACGGCACCGTTGGCCTTTTGGGCGATCCTGGCACCGGCGATGAACTCGATCTGCTCGCGAATTGCGTCAGCCGCGACGCCGTTCACGCTTATCTCGAGAGCCCGCTGCTCGCCCTCCTTGCTAAGCAGCTCGTTTAGATCGCCGCTCGCTGCCAACCTGCCGCCGCGAAGGATGGCTACCTCGTCACACAGCGCCTCAATGTCCGAGAGAATGTGGGTGGACATAAAGACGGTGACGCCCTTTTCACGCAGACCCGCGATCAGCTCTCGGATCTCGCGGCGGCCTACCGGATCGAGGCCGGACATCGGTTCGTCCAGGAAGACGATCTCAGGGTCGTTGATCAGTGCCTGCGCGATGCCGACTCGCTGGAGCATTCCTTTCGAGTATTTACGGAGCTGTCGCTTCCATTCAGGCGGCGTCAGGCCGACGGCGGTGAGGAGCTCTTCGATCTTGCGTTTTCGCAAAACTGCATCATAGCCAAAGAGCTGGGCAAAATACTCCATCAGCTCCTTGGCGGTGAGGTAATCGTAGAAGTACGGATTCTCCGGACAGTATCCGACCCGGTTGTGCATTGCGACATCCGAGATGTCGCGGCCAAGGATCTTTGCCGTTCCCTCGGTCGGGAACATAAGCCCCATCAGCAGCTTGATCGTCGTCGTCTTACCCGCGCCATTCCCTCCCAAAAAACCAAAGATCTGACCCGGCCGCACGTTCAGCGTGAGGTTGTCGAGGGCACGCACCCGCTTTTTGCGCCAAAAGCCGGTCTCGTAATCCTTTGAAAGGGAATCGATCTCAACCGCGAATTGCATATGGGTTCACTTTGCGTCACTTTTTCTGAGCTCTGCGTACGTTGCGTGAGACTCTTTTCACGCAAGGCTCGCAAAGGCCGCAAAGAAGCGAATTAGGGCTCAAGCTTTGACGGCTTGCCGCCCCGTGATTTTACCAGCAAAGCGAATGCGCTGAAAAGGACTGCGAGCCACGCGAGCAGAGATATAACCGCAGCGATGCGTGCAGTTGCCGGCTCAACGAAGCGCACTGATACATCTGAGCTGTCAGGAGGAATATTGATACTTAACGCGCCGTTCGCATCCGGGCGTAGCTCAACTGGCAGACCGTTCACCTCCGCCTGCCAGCGCGGGTAATACCAGGTCTTTATCGTGGCAGCTGTAGCCGTGCCGGGTGCGACGACAAACGATCGCTCAAAGGGCGACCACGTCTTAATCTGGACTTCGCGGCCAGGCATGACAACCTTCTCCTTTTGCGCCAAGGCCGCCGTATTTGCCCACACGGGCCACCAGCAATCGCAGCCGGTGGAGTCGCCAAACGTCGCGATCTCGGCGGCCAGTTGAGAGGGGGAGACATAGACAGGCGTTCTAATTATCAGCACGCCCATGAATGCGACGAAGGCGAGTGCGACGGCGATCAGTGCCGGGAGCAGCCGATTTGTGCGTTCGGCGGCGGCCTCAAATACGTGCGTTATTCCTGCGGCACCTAGCAGGGCCGCAAAGACCGACAGCACAGCCAGCCATCGCCACGGGAACTGCACCTTTTGGAGCGGCGTCACGATATCCCAGAGCGCCTTTGTCAGGGGCGTCGTCAGGAGAACGGCTGATACAAATACAACGATCCCGGGCAGCAGCTTGCGGCGAAGTTCACTCTCGCGGATAGCCACGATGAGCATCGGCACAGCTACAAGGATTGCGGCCAAAAGCATTAGGTCCGCGAACCACAGATTCAGAACATCCTCGCCGAGCCGCGTCCAGTGCGACGGCACGAGCAGGAAATTCGTCCTGTAGTCCCACGTGGTCGAGAAGTATTTGTCGGAGTCATGCGTGATCCACGCCAGCTCACCGATCCAGCGTGACAAGTAGAATGCCGTCAGTGCGGCTGTGATCAGGCCGGTAACCACAACCGAGCCGATCTGTCGCACCAGGATCTCCTTCCTCAAAGAACACAATGCGTACAGAGCCATCGCCGCTCCACCAATTAGCGTGAGTGGCAGGTGCGTGAGCACAAGCAGGGAAGTCGCGATCGTCAACCCCGCGACATTCCTTGCCACCGGCTCGCGCAGCGTGCGGTGCAGGTAAAAAAAGCACCACGGCAGCACCGCGGTTGCAAAGAACTCCGCCAGCAAAAAGTTGTTGTAGATCTCGTTAAGATGGTACGGCAGGAAAGTGTAGAGAGCCGCAGCTATCAGGGCCGTACGCTCGTCAAAAAGCTCCCGCGTCCACAGGTAAATGCCGAACGCTCCGCCAAAGAACACAAGCGTCAACGCCGCCATCGACGCGAAGTACCATTCGCCCGTCACTGCTCGCATTCCGGCAAGCACGTAGTATGTCGCCGGCGGGTAAAACCTGATCCCGTAGTCGCCAAACCCGCGGATGGTGTCCGGTGCAAAGCTCGGGTAGACGTCGCCGCTCTTCACCGCGTTGTAGACGGTCCACGCGAACTGATAATGCTGCGACTGGTCGTTCCCGCTCGGCAGCCCAAGCCAGTACGCCGGCAGCATCGCCACCACAGCAAAACCTGCGATCAATAGAATGTTTTTATACGAATTTACGATACCAATCACGTGAGGCCGGCCCCGTGCATTCTAGTCGACGCCGCTCACCCGCGTCCAATCCTTTGTCCAAGCGATCTGTCGCGGAAGCGCATTAATAATGTAATCAATCTGAGGTATCGTCATCGGAACCGATTTTTCAAAGTTGCACCCTTTGGGATCAGGTGAATTTTGAGCTATGGGCACACCTCGCCCGCACGCCGGGAGTGGTCCCGGCGAGAAACAGGATCCTGCGGCTCCTCGTGGACGAGGGCCTGGCGGATCATTCATCTGAAGACTTTGTTAAGGCGGATGGGGTGCGGAATGTGAGA
>JBJMGO010000373.1:0-10733 GCA_045807825.1 Pyrinomonadaceae bacterium
CGCGCCCAAGAATAATCTCAACGCCCGTGCCGTGTTCTTTAGCACGGTCTATTCCGCGTCGCCAGCCAACACCGCACATCGGATCCGCGAGGCCGTTCGTCTCGCAGACAACGTGTCGCAAAAGATGCGCCCGATCGTTCGCATCCGCAACCTCGGTGAGAGCGGCGTTGATTGGGAGATCAAATACTGGCTTGAGGATTACGCAAAGTATAACGACACCGACGCACTTCTCCGCGAGCGTGTCTGGTACGCGCTCAAACGCGAGAGGGTCGAGTTCTCATATCCCACTCGCGTCCTCCACATGCACGACAAGCCCGTCGAGGCTGCTCCGGAGGAGACCTTTAACACAATAGCTGAGCGATTGAATCGCGTTTCGATCTTCGCCCCACTCTCTGACGAGGAGATCGAGAAACTCGCAAATTCCTGTACGACCCGCATTTATGCACCCGGCGAGGCGATAGTTAAGGGCGGTGAAGAGGGCAATTCGATGTACGTCCTGATCAGCGGCTCCGTAAAGGTGCAGATCCCCGAGAACGATCACCAAAAGACGATCAACACGCTCGGCGAGAACGACTTCTTCGGCGAGATGAGCCTCCTCACCGGCGAACCGCGCACAGCAAATGTCATTGCCGTCACCGAAACCGAGGTCCTGCGTATCGACAAGATCGGCCTCAAACCTATCTTCGAAAGCAATCCCGACCTGGTCGAGACTGTCGGTGAGCTAGTGGCCGAGCGCCGTGAGCTTCTTACAAAAAGCCAAACTTCTGACAACGCTGTACCAACGGCCGACGGCCGCAAAGGCATGCTCAACTCGATCCGTAACTTCTTTGGATTGCGATAAGACTCTTCTTTACAAGGTGTCTAAGTGATATTCGTATCGTAGATATCATGCAAGACCTCTGAGATGGTCTGCCGGCTATCTGGCGAGCGAGGAGCGCGTTTTCGTTTTGGTGGGGCTTCCGTCGGCGGATGGTCTGAGATGTCGATGATGGAGCGGGGCTGCGTGCGTTCTTGTGGTGACTCTGCGGCGGCTTCCGCATGCAGCTCTTTCACGTTACCGGCGGCGAGCTGCTCGCGGCTGAGCTCAAGCATTTTGGCGCCGCGATTCTTCCGTGCACGTTCCAACGAGCGCACTGCAGCCGACGTCAGCGGAGCTTCCGCCGGAGCACGCTCGATACGTCGCAGCATTCGGACGTACTCGCGGAGGTCCTTTGATGGGAAGACGATCGCCGACTCCTCCGCCGACTTCTCCTCGATCGCCAAAGCAAGGTGTTTGACGGCACCGCTATGGTCGCCGATCTTCTGGTAAAGAGCTCCCAGTACGAAGTGCACAAGGGGCGGAGCGGTGGGCATATCGCGTAGGATGCGTTCCCCGCGGGCCGCTGCTTCCCTGACCTCGAAACCGAACCAACGCCGCTCGTCGTCACGAAGAATATCGTTCCCCGCAAGATAGAATTCAAAAACACGTCGCGTCTCGGTACGCGATTCGCTGGTAAAGACCTTCCACACAAAAAAAGCCAGGGCTCCAAAGAACCCCAGCAGGAAGACCGGAAAACCCATGACGTACAGCAGCAGAGCGACCACGCCGACGGTGAGCACCGCCGGACCTTTCTCCCTCAGTGCCGCGCCCTGTCGTCGCTCGATCGCCGATCCATCAGACATTCACTTCGGGTCCCGTGTCTGGCTTCGCGTCCTTTTTCTTGCCGCCCTTCGGCTTTGTCTCGTGAGCTTCGGGTGCCGCAGCCGCAGGCTCGGTGCGCTCCTTTCTAAACTCGGCGGATACGCGGTTGCCAAATTCATCCAGCACCTCGGCGGCCTTGTTGAAGACCTTGACCGATGCGTCCGCAACAACCGTCACCGTTTCCTCGATCGCCGCGACCTCCATCCGAAAGAGGCTGCCCAGCTTCTCCTCCAGCGGCAGCTGCTTGAACTCGGCCTCAAATGCAGGACGCGATTTCGTACCCGTTGTTTGTGTCTCGCCCGTTTCCATAAAAACTCTCCTATTGCTGCGAAGTCGCGCGCGTGGCGCCTTCCTTTACTTACGAGCGTATAGCACGCCAAGTTCCCTATCAATGGATCGCGGTCCGTACCTTCACCCTAGGCTGAGCGCCCGGCGGTGCCGCCTGCCCATTCGTTGCCTTAGCCTGGCACTCAGTGCATAATCCCCACAACCTCAGGCTGTGATGTGTCGGCTTAAAACCGAAGTTGCTCGCCATCTGGTCCTGTAATTCCTCGATCTCTTGCGAAAAGAACTCGATCACCGTGCCGCACTCCGTACATATCATATGATCGTGGTGATCATGATTGTAGTGATGCTCGTAATACGTCTTGCCGTCTCCGAATCTCACCTCGCGGGCGAGCCCGGCCTCCGTCAGGAGCTTTAACGTACGGTAGATCGTGGTGAGTCCGACATCGGGATCGATCCTGTGAACGAGCCCATAAAGGTCCTCGCTCGTCAGGTGTTCCTCGGTCGAAAGGAAGGTGTTGAGGATCAGGTCTCGCTGCTCCGTACGCCGCAATCCCGCTGCCTTGATGTGCTCAAGGAAGAGCGACCTTTCTTTTTCGAATGGATCTTTTCTCGTCGCCACCCCGGCCTCCAACGTATGCTACCACTTCAGTTTTGATTTAGCCACGGCGACTTTTGACCGCATTCGTTCGATCCGCTCTGGGCTTACACCGGCCTTTGCGGCGAGCTCAAGCGACCTTTCGCCAAGCAGCAAGTAGATCTCCAAAAGCTCATCCGAGCCGACTGCGTTGAGTGCCGCGAGGTGCCGTGTGAATGTCTCGGAATCTGCCCTCGCGAATGTCCCGGTCAGTGCCTTCGCGGTCGACTGCTCACCGAGATTGCTCACCGTGCTCGCCACGAGCGGCAACAGGATCTCGGTCGATTCCTCTGCCGAAAGACCACAATCCCCCATCATTTCGATCGCTGCATCAAATAGAGCCACAAGGTGCCCGCAAGCCGTCACTGCGGCGGCATGATAGAGCGTCTTGAATTTAGTCTCGATGCAAAACGGTCTGCCGCCGAGGTCTGTCACGATCTTGCGCCCCACCTCGACCGCCTCGGCGTCACCCTCGACACACATGAAAGCGCCCGGAAACCGCTCGGGCCCTAGCTCAGCACTGCTGATCGAAACCAGCGGATGCAGTGAGCCGATCTTATTCCCGCGTTCTCTGAGAGGTTCCAGCACAGTCGATGGTGTCGATCCGCTCGTGTGAAGAACCACGGCGTCAGTTATCCATCCCCGATACTCCGCAATGGCCTCGCGAAGCTCCGTGTCCTGAGTCGTGAAAAAGACAATATCTGCCTTGAGCCCTTCGCCGAGTTCCTCGGGTGGCAGCAGTCTCGCACCTTCGATACGCGCGGCGAGCCCAGTAACTTCGTCCGTCCACTCCCGCGAGACAAGGGCAGTGACGCGGTACTTCTCAGCGGGCAGACTCAACGCCAACGCACCGCCCACGCGGCCAACGCCAATAATTGCCACGCTCAACATACGGACAATATAGCGTGACGAGCAGGCGAATGTAACTAGCCTAGAGAGTTAGAAGCTCGATCTCGGCGTCCACCACGTCCGCATCAGGAATGCTGGTGGCCAGCAGCACCGCGCTGCAGCTTCTCTTGAGCAGCAAAATGTCCGCACCATCCAGGCGGGGGAATCCCTGCGCCTTCTCGAGACTATCTATCAAAAATCCAATATTCGGTCCGGGCGATGTCCTGGCCGCTCCCTGGATCAGCCGGTCCTTATTGAGAACCACGTTTGTGCGAAATTCAGCGATACCCGACTCGATCGTCTTCCGCAACGCAGAGGGTAGTTCCGCGACCTGGTCAAGGTCTTTGAGTCCGTTTCCACAAGTACAAACGGGTCGTGCTGTGAGCTCCATCGCCGCATCCGCCGTACATCCGCCACCGCGGATCCGCCGAACAGTATCATCAGCATCCGCGATCAACTGTCTGCCGATGAGCGGCAAATCTGCAAGTCCCCGGAACGCCGACCATAGGTCCGAGCTCATCACGTCGCGCAGCACCTGTGTATCAGCCGCCGATGCCATTACCTCGGAATGTTTCGCTGCAAAATGGGCTGAATATAGGTCCAGGTATCTTACCCAAAGCTCGGCGATGCGGTCGTTCTTACCGTTCAAGGCGACGCCGCCGCCGATCGCGAGATCAAGCAGCTCTCTCCGGATGGAATCGATCGCGTCGTCACCGGTCCAGTCGGTCGAGGCGATATAGGTCAGCATTTGCCCACGTCCTGCGGATAGCAGAACGTATTTGTTGAGGATCGCGAGCTCCTCTGTCTTTAGTTCGTGGTCCGCCTCAGAATCGTTGAATTGCTCGGCGATCGCCTTTAGACACTCGACAAGCGTTGTCTCCTCCTGGACGAGAGAACGTATGGTGTCGGCCGCAGCTCCGAAGGTGCGCTTGAGCCCCGCCGCAAGCTTCCACACTGCGGTATTCAACTGCTCATCAGGCAGTAAGTCGAACTTCACGAGCGTGTTGTCGGCCTCCCACGTCTCGAGCCAATGCGCAAGGCTCTCGACGATCTGGCGGCGGTCTTCGCCACGGTCGATCGAGGTCAGAGCGTTATTCCCGGTGAGTACCTTTGCCCACGATAGCAGCCGCTCGACGGCAAAATCCTCAGAGCGAGGTGTTGCGATACCCTGAATGTCGTCCCAGATTATCTGGAGGTCTAGCGAACGATGATTGATCCTGTTCCCGCTCGCGGTAACAAAGTCGAACTGCCGCTGCGCGACCAATGCAGCGAGCACCAGACGGCGCGCCTCACGGGTCAGGCCAAGAGGCTCTGCCGACAGCCGCTCCTCAATATCCCGCAGCGAAATGTCGCCGCTCACAGCGTCGCCGAGCGCCGCCTTCACGATCGGAAGCCGCATTAGCTCTTCGCCATTAGTTGGGATAACAGATGAGTCGAATGACACGCCAAGTCCCAGCGGTGCGGCAAACGTGTCCACCAGCCTTCGCGTCTCAGCGGCCTCCGGAGCGGCGCCGCCAAAGAAGTTTGCGACGAGCGTCGACGCCTCTTTCGGTCCGAGTCTCCCGGTGAATAGCGGATGCTGTGGATACAAAGACTCGAAGTACGGCGTCAACGCTCTCGACAGCACCTGTGACAGGGTGTGCGCACTTGCCGTCGCGTCGACGAGTTCGTATTCATTGGCCCCGTTGACGAGCCGCGCTTCCTGTAGAAAAACCCTCTGCCAGATCCTCTCCGTCGCGATCGAGTGGATCTGCATCTGAGTCGCCAGCCCATCGCCAATGCCTTCGCGGATCGTCGCGTCAGTGCGGAGGACGTGATAACGCCGCAGGACCGAGCGTTCCTGGTCCGTTAAGCCAGCCACTCGCCATAGAAGGATCGGCTTTGACGAACGCAGCCTGGTAGCGCCGCGACGCTCAACGAAGATCATCCAGTCGCTGGTCGATTCGCGTTCAAACGTCTCATGACGCCAGAGGATCTCGCCCCGCCGCAGAGCGCCACGCCATTCGACCGTGCAGATGGACGGCTCGCGTCCAAAGTCCTCGGAAGCCACAACGTCGGAGAATTTCTCCGACGTCTGCTTCAACAGCAGGGTCCAGACGTCTTCTTCCAAAACTTCGGCCGCAGCGACATCAAGGGCTTTCAGCACCTCGGGAGCTACATTCGTACCGCCGCTGCGAAGCCGATATTTTTCGCCGTCGATGATCGCCAGACCCGCCGAGAAGAATGTCTGGAGAACCGACTCGACGTCCATTCCGGGCCCGTAGATCATCATCGCCGCCGCGATCTCGCTCGCCGACGCTCCCTGGCCGTCAAGCGAGAGGAGGAATAGTCCCTTTAGGATCAACTTCGCCGGCAGCCGCGTCGCAACCGGAGCTTTGGAGATAACATCTCGTTCGATGTGGTCGAATGTGTCGAAGGCGTCCTTCAGCTCCGCGACGTGCCGCAGCTTGCTCTCGACGCTGTCGAACATCTCGTCAAGCCCGATCAGCGAATTTGCCGGACGGCCAAGGATCTTCACACCCGCCTCGGACGCGAACCTCAGTAGCGCAAATTCCTGAAGGTAGAGCCTTATCAGCGGCGCAAGCTCGAGCGTCGCGGGGTGCATCGGGTACAGCGAAATGAAGCGCTGCTCGCTCCATCTAAACCCCGGCAGCACCTGCCGCCATTCGTCGTAAACCTCACGAAGAAGCGGCACCTTGCGGCTTTCCTTGGCAAAGATGTGCGTGTCGACGATCTTAAAAACGTGCTCCTGGTCGAGGTAATCGATCTGGAAGCTCCGCGCGATCGACGAATTCGCACCATCAGCACCCGCGATGTCGTCATCGAGAGCAACGCCGACGAACATCCCGATCGACTTGCCTATCTCAGCGGCCTCGCTGAGAATGGGTCCGTCGTCACGAGCCACACGCGTTTCGCGGCCCGCAGCGGTGTCAAAAAACAGTACGAACGCTTGTTCGCCGGCACGGGAGCTTGCCTGCTGCAGGATCTCCGCGACCGTCGTTCCGACCGCACTGAGATCTGTACCCGTGGCTTGAGCTACGGCGATGCGAAGCTCGTCGAGCAACGTCGCTTCCGACCCTCGACGCACGTGCGCAACCAGGTACGGGCGGCGCGGCAGACCCTCGGCGATCAGCTTTACGTGATCGTCCGGTATCGAGCCGCGCAATTCCGGCCTCGCGAGGATCGCCCCAACAGTGGCGAAGAAGTGACTCTTACCGACCCCGCGAAATCCAGCCAATGCAGCCGCTATTCCTACTCCCTGAGTGGCGGTTCCGGCGCGCTCGAGCCACTTCGCCATCAGGTCCGACGTGATGTCGGTGAAGCGATAGCTGGCGAGCGTCTGTGCCGGATCGGCCGCGAAGTCCTGCAGCGGCGCGAACGCACGGACCTCAACGATGTCTTTTACCTTCTCCTCGAGGCGTTTCATTTAGTGAAAAAATGGGAGTCGGAGCACAGAAGGGGACGAATGAAGAGGCGACAGACCACGATGTGTACCGGAGTAGAGGCGTCTGCCATTGATGATTTTAACAAGTTTGTGCACCATTGGGAATAGGATTCGCAAAAAAGTTGGTCCACGCGGCTAAAACGCCGTGATTTTCGCAACTTCAGCCACGTCTCGCGCATCTTAGGAACGTTGAATTACAACTCTCGATAACGATAACATCGGTCCATGGTCTGGAGGCTTCACCATTTATGCATAGCAGTATTGTCCGCCGCAGCTCCGCCGCGATGCTCGTGGCGTGCATGTGGACGAGTGCATTGGTCATCGTTCCGGGCGTTTACGCTCAGACGAATGGCACCACTTCCTCGTCTACCCCGAATACAAAAAAGGACGCTAAAGACGCAAAGGCGTCGCCGTCCGCGACTCCGGCACCCGTCGCTACCAGCAACAAACCTTTAGCTCCCAACGAAGACCCGGCGATGATCGGTAAGCGCGACATCAACGGGGGCTTGGGCGACAAGGTAACAGGCAAGCTCGGCGGCTCCAAGGACAAGGAGATGCAGATCGGCCGCCAGATGGCCGCCGAGGTCGAGCAGCAGTCAAAGATCCTCGATGACCCCATGGTTACCGAGTACATCAACCGCGTTGGCCAGAATATCGTCCTTCATTCGGACGCCAAAGTTCCCTTCACCATCAAGGTCATCGACACCGATGAGGTGAACGCCTTTGCACTGCCGGGCGGTTATTTCTTTGTGAATCGCGGCCTCATCCTCGCCGCAGATAACGAGGCCGAGCTCGCGGGCGTGATGGCCCACGAGATCGCACATGTCGCTGCACGGCACGCGATGGAGAATCAGGGCAAGAGCACACTCATGCAGATCGGCGCGATGGCAGGCATCATCTTTGGCGGTCCGCTGCTGAGCAACATTCTTTATAACGGCGGCGGCATCCTGCAGGGACTCGCGTCGCTCAAGTTCTCACGCGGCGCCGAGGAAGAAGCTGATCGTCTCGGTGTGCAGTATCTCTACGCGGCGGGTTACGATCCGACGGGGATGTCCACGATGTTCGAAAAGCTCGCGGCCCAAAACAAGAAAAAGCCCGGCACCGTTGCCAAGCTCTTCTCGACGCACCCCGAGAACCTCCAGCGTCGCGACACCACGTTAGCTCTCGTTGCACGCTTTCCTGAGAAAGAGGAATACATCATCTCCACGTCCGAGTTCCAACGGGTCAAAGAGCACCTCATGAAGCTCACAAACGCCAAGGCCGGCATCGTCGCCGATTACGACAACACCGACGACAGCCGCCCGACACTCAAAAAGCGTCAGCCCGGCGATGTGGGCAACGACGGCACCAGCACGGTCGGAGCGGACTCCGGCGGGACCTCAACCACGAATGATGGCCCGCCCAAGCTCAAGAAACGCGACTCTTCGCCCTCCGGAGAAGATAGCTCCTCCTCGAGCAGCAGCGGCGACAAGCCGCCGACAATAAAGCCGCAACCCAGCCCAACTCCACATGAATAACGGGAACCGCGAATCTTCACATGGTAAAAAGGCCGCTCAAACGAGCGGCCTTTTTCAATCTCCTATGGAGTTTTTGTTGAAGCAAGTCGACCGGATCGCGGTATGGTCATGGAAGCAGATCGGTTCAGAAAGGCAGACGGTTTGGGCCTACGATATTACCATCATCCGATCGCGTCACCATCTATCCAAAGACCTGCAGAGAGCGGCACAAGAAAAGGCGGCCAGTGGCCGCCATTCCTCAATCGTTCACTATTGTTCACTCATCACCGATTCGGCTTCTTGACCGGAGCCGGAGTGTCGGTAACGGCTGACGGGACGTTGTTTACATCAGCCTTTTTGGAGGCCTGCGTTGGGCGGTCGTCGCGGATGACGGTGGTGAGCGCCTTGGGGATCTGGTTGGCCGTGATATCGCCCTGGTTCTCGATGATCTGGTCGATCAGCTCGAACCGCTCCTTGTTAAAATCGTGCGTCATCAGCACGCCGTTCTTGTCGATCGTCATCGGGTATATACCGAGAAACTCGTTCTTGATATTGCCCAAAAAGGTCGGCTGCGGACACGGCTGAACTTCCTTTCGCTCAGGCTTTGGTTCAGGGACCGTGGCCCCGATCACGCCGAGCTGCTCCTTGGCTTTATCGACAAACTCGCTGTTCGGATAATCCGACACGATCTGCTGAAAGTACCTAGCCGCCTGGTCCGTCTCCTCCTCAATGAGGTAGGTATTCGCCAGCTTAAAGAGCACCTGGTCGGTGTCGCAAAAATTCGGGTATTTGTCGATCACCTCGCGGTAGCGCGACTGCGCACCCTTGAGCCCGCCCTTCTTTTGATCGACCGAGAGGGCGTAATAGTAGTTCGCGACGTCCATGTTGTGCATTCCGAGATTGTTTTGCACCTCGTTGAGCCGCTGCTGGGCGTCGGGGCGCAAGAAGGAATTAGGATAATTCGCCATCAGCGCCTTGAGCCGCACCTCGGCACGCTTTGCGTGTGTCGCGTCACGGTCAGGCAGCCCGACCTGCCGCATCTCTGACTCGGCGATCTTTAGGATCACGCGGTCCGCAAGCGGGTGCGTCGGGAAAAATGTCAACCAATCGTTATACGAAGCGATCGCCTGGATCAGCGAGGCCGAGTCACCCTGCAGGTAAAACGAATCGCCGATCGCGAGCTTTGACATCGGCAGGTACGGCGAATCCGGGTACGTGGTAATGATCGTCTGAAAAAGCAGGCGTCCGGTGTCGTAATTTCCCTTCCGCACCTCGCGCGTGCCGCTTACAAAAAGCTCGCGGTCGCGTCCCGGTGCGGTGCCGCCTAAAATGTCCTGGTATTCGTCTTTCTTGTTTCCCCCAAAGATCCCTAGAAACTTGCCGCCTTTCTTATCCTCTTTAGAACTTCCAGCAGACGTTTTTGCATCCGGCGCGGCACGCAAAGCGGCCGTCTCCGTCTGCGCGGTCTCGACACGGGTCTGCAGCTCATTAACAGTCGCCTCGAGAGAATCCACCTCTTTACGCTCGTACTTCTCGCCACGATCAAGCTTGCCGCGAAGGCTCGCCACGTCGCTCGAGACGCGGCTCACATCCTTCTCGAGCGCCGCGAGGCGGCCGATCGGCGTGGCGATGTTCTTCTCGTCTTCTTTCTTGGTTCCCGTCTCGTCACGCAGCGTCGCGATCAAGCTGCTCAGACCGCGCTTCATGCGGTCAACCTTGTCCGACATCACCATCACCCGCTGGAGCGGAGTGTTGTCCGACGTAGACTGCGCGAGCGAAACGCCCGCCGCCGCTATTAGCGCTACGAGACCGACAAGAAGGGCTCTTTTAAAACTGAACGACATAATTCTTTCTGTTCGGGTCTTTCTGTTTCGCCTAGACCCAGTTGGTACCTTTGTCCATGAGCGTGCGAACCGCGTTCGCCGGATCTCCAGCACCAAAAACGGCTGTTCCGGCAACTATCATCTCGGCACCGGCCTCGACCACCTTCGCAATGTTGTGCTCGTCGATGCCGCCATCGATCTCGATGCGGACACTAAGCTCTCGTTCCTCGATCATCAGGCGCAACCGGCGCACTTTATCAAGCATCGTCGGCACGAACTTCTGCCCGCCAAAACCGGGATTTACCGACATCAAAAGTACAAAATCGGCGTACGGGAGGCACTCCCAAATTGCATCAAGCGGCGTCCCGGGGTTGATCGCAATTCCGGCCTTGCCGCCTGCATCGCGAACGGCCGTCAGCGTACGCTGCAAATGCGGGTCCGCCTCGACATGCACCGAAACCATGTCTGCACCGGCCTC